>NZ_JBSFTY010000006.1:0-173249 GCF_053591515.1 Streptomyces sp. NPDC003011 | reverse complement strand
TACGGCACCACCGCCTCGTCGCCCTCCTCCGCGATCACGATCGTCCGCGCCCCCCGCGCCCGGATCTCCTGGATGTTGGACACGATCTTGTCGTGCCCGCTCGACGACCTCCCCGTCGTACAGCAGCACCACCAGCGCGGGACGGGCGCCCGCGCGCTCCAGACGGGCGAGGACCCGGTCGTACGACCCCCCTCCGCGCCCCAGGCGCATGCCGCGCGCGTCGACCGCCAGCCCGGGCAGCAGCACCACGTCGGCGGCGGTCACGGCGTCCGGGCCCAGGCGCTCGCCGGCCGGTTCGAGGAGGGCCATTTTCGAGCCGTGCCGGACGCGCGCGAGAGAGCCCTCTCCGGTGTACGCGCCCCAGTCCAGGTCGTTGTCGGGCAGCAGCGCGGGCAGCAGGACGCGCACGCCCCGCGCGCGCAGCGCGTCCAACAGCGTGAGCGTGCCGGGTTCGCTCCCGACGGAGACGTACGCCGCCACCGTGCGCGCCCGCGCCAACTCGGGCAGCTCCAGCGCTCGTCCGGCCAGCGCGGCGGCGGCTTCGCGCACGTCATCGGCCGTCAACCTGTTCCTCACCGCGATGAACTCTCGCCGCAACATTCGCTTGTCAGGCTCGGCCGGACGTCCGAGGGGACTCAAAGGTTGCACCCGTACCCTTCCAATACGCTCATATGAGAGCTAATTAACCGGAGCCTCAGATTCCCTGCAAAGGCACCGGATAAGGTTGCGGGCATGACTCAGTCGCACCCTCGGATCAGCAAGGCTGTCATCCCCGCAGCAGGCCTCGGCACCCGGTTCCTGCCGGCCACCAAGGCCACTCCCAAGGAGATGCTGCCGGTCGTCGACAAGCCGGCGATCCAGTACGTGGTCGAGGAGGCCGTGTCCGCTGGCCTCGACGACGTCCTCATGATCACGGGACGCAACAAGCGTCCCCTGGAGGACCACTTCGACCGCAACTACGAGCTGGAGTCGGCTCTCCAGAAAAAGGGCGACGCCGACCGGCTCGCGAAGGTGCAGGAGTCCAGCGACCTCGCCACCATGCACTACGTCCGCCAGGGCGACCCCAAGGGCCTCGGCCACGCCGTCCTGTGCGCCGCCCCGCACGTGGGGCACGAGCCCTTCGCCGTCCTCCTCGGCGACGACCTGATCGACCCGCGCGACCCGCTGCTCCAGCGGATGGTCGAGGTCCAGGCGCAGCACGGCGGCAGCGTCATCGCGCTCATGGAGGTCGCGCCCGAGCAGATCCACCTCTACGGATGCGCCGCCGTCGACCTCACCGAGGACAGCGACACCGTCAAGGTCACCGGCCTGATCGAAAAGCCCGACGCGGCGGACGCCCCGTCGAACTACGCGGTGATCGGCCGGTACGTCCTCGACCCGCACATCTTCGGCATACTGCGCACGACCGAGCCCGGTCGCGGCGGTGAGATCCAGCTCACCGACGCCCTCCAGCAGCTCGCCGAGGACGAGAAGATCGGCGGTCCCGTGCACGGCGTCGTCTTCAAGGGCCGCCGTTATGACACCGGCGACCGCGGCGACTACCTGCGTGCCATTGTCAGACTCGCGTGCGAACGTGAAGACCTGGGCCCGGACTTCCGGTCCTGGCTTCGCAGTTACGTAGCCGAGGAGATGTAGCAACGTTGAGCAGCGCCGCGCCCCGCACCACCGGCCCTGACCACCTGTGGTCGGTGGACGAGCACCTGGAGGACATCCTCGCGACCGTCCGGCCCCTCGAACCCATCGAGCTGCAGATCCTCGACGCCCAGGACTGCGTTCTGGTCGAGGACGTCACGGTGCCGGTGTCCCTGCCGCCGTTCGACAACAGCTCCATGGACGGGTACGCGGTCCGGGTCGCGGACGTCGCGGGCGCCAGCGAGCAGTACCCCGCCGTCCTGGAGGTCGTCGGCGACGTCGCGGCGGGCCAGGCCGACCTGCTCCACGTCGGCCCCGGCCAGGCCGCCCGGATCATGACCGGCGCCCCGCTGCCGCCCGGCGCCGAGACCGTCGTCCCCGTCGAGTGGACCGACGGCGGCCTCGGCGACGGCCCGGTCACCCAGATGCGCGCCCGCGCCCTGGCCCCCGAGGGCGCCCAGGGCCAGGTGCACGTGTACCGGCCGGCCGAGGCCCGCGCGCACGTGCGCGCCAAGGGCAGCGATGTGAAGGCCGGAGACCGCGCCCTGGAGGCGGGCACGGTTCTCGGCCCGCCGCAGATCGCGCTCCTCGCCGCCATCGGGCGCGGCAGCGTACGCGTCCGCCCGCGCCCGCGCGTGGTCGTCATGTCGACCGGCAGCGAACTCGTCCAGCCCGGCGAGGAACTCGGCAGCGGCCAGATCTACGACTCCAACAGCTTCGCCCTCACCGCCGCCGCCCGGGACGCCGGAGCCATCGCCTACCGGGTGGGCGCCGTCGCCGACGACGCCGAGACGCTCCGGTCCACCATCGAGGACCAGCTCGTCCGCGCCGACCTCATGGTCACCACGGGCGGCGTGAGCGTCGGCGCGTACGACGTCGTCAAGGAGGCGCTGTCGTACGTCGGCGACGAGGACGAGGCCGGCAGCGGCATCGAGTTCCGCAAGCTGGCCATGCAGCCCGGCAAGCCCCAGGGCTTCGGCACCATCGGCCCCGACCACACCCCGCTGCTCGCGCTCCCGGGCAACCCCGTGTCGTCGTACGTCTCCTTCGAGCTGTTCGTCCGCCCCGCGATCCGCGCCCTGATGGGGCTCGACGACGTCCACCGGCCGGCCACCCGGGCGACCCTCACGACCGGCAAGGCGCTGACCTCGCCGAAGGGCCGCCGGCAGTTCCTGCGCGGGACGTACGCCGACGGATCGGTGACCCCGGTCGGCGGCGCCGGATCGCACCTGGTCGCGGCTCTGGCGCACGCCGACGCGCTGATCGTCGTCCCTGAGGACGTGGAGTCCGTGGAGCCCGGCACCGAGGTCGAGGTCGTGCTGCTCGGCTGAGTACTCCTGGTTGGCGGTACCGTGTCGCGCACAACAGGCCCGCGCGCCGCACCGCGGCGGGCCCGGACCGGGAGCGCCACACAGTATGAGTACGCAGGACGGACTGACGCACATCGACGAGGCGGGCGCCGCCCGCATGGTCGACGTATCCGAGAAGGACGTGACCGCGCGCACCGCGCGGGCGAGTGGGCGCGTCCTGGTCTCGCCCCGCGTGGTCGAGCTGCTGCGCGGCGAGGGGGTCCCCAAGGGCGACGCCCTGGCCACCGCGCGGATCGCGGGCATCATGGGAGCCAAACGCACCCCCGACCTCATCCCGCTCTGCCACCCGTTGTCGGTGTCCGGTGTGAAACTGGACCTGAGGGTCGCGGACGACGCCGTGGAGATCCGGGCCACGGTGAAGACGACGGACCGCACGGGTGTCGAGATGGAGGCGCTCACCGCGGTCTGCGTCGCCGCGCTCACCGTGATCGACATGGTCAAGGCGGTCGACAAGGCAGCGGTCATCACGGACGTCCGGGTCGAGGAGAAGACGGGCGGCGCGTCGGGCGACTGGAGCCGGGCATGACGTATCGCGCGCTGGTGCTCACCGCCTCCAACCGGGCCGCCGCCGGTGTCTACGAGGACAAGGGCGGCCCGTTGATCGCCGACGGTCTCAAGGGCTTCGGCTTCGCCGTCGACGGGCCGCAGGTCGTGCCCGACGGCGACCCCGTGCGGGCCGCCCTGCGGGCCGCCGTGGACGCCGGGTACGACGTGGTCGTCACCACCGGCGGCACCGGCATCTCGCCCACCGACCGGACCCCCGAGGCGACCCGTGAGGTGATCGACCGCGAGGTGCCGGGTGTCGCCGAGGCCATCCGGGCGTTCGGACGGGACAAGGTGCCGACGGCGGCGCTCTCCCGAGGCCTGGCGGGAGTGGCGGGGCGGACACTGATCGTCAATCTGCCGGGCTCCTCCGGCGGGGTGAAGGACGGTCTGGCCGTCCTGGAGCCCCTGTTGGCGCACGCCGTCGACCAGATCCGCGGCGGGGACCATCCGAGACCCGGCACCGGCCCTGGGGGTGTGAGCTGAACGGCCCGTCCTGGCCTGTCGTACTGGCGGACGGCGATGTCGTCCTGAGGCCGATAAAGATGCGCGACCAGCGGGCCTGGCGCGAGGTCAACCGGCGCAACCGGGACTGGCTGCGGCCCTGGGAGGCGACCATTCCGCCGCCCACGCCGAGCGGGCCGATCACACACCGGCCGACCTACCGGCAGATGGTCCGCCATCTGCGGGCCGAGGCGAACGCCGGCCGGATGCTGCCGTTCGTCATCGAGTACCAGGGGCGGCTGGTCGGGCAGTTGACGGTCGCGGGCATCACCTGGGGGTCGATGTGCTCGGGGCACGTCGGCTACTGGGTGGACGAGGCGGTGGCCGGCCGCGGGGTGATGCCGACCGCCGTGGCACTCGTCACCGACCACTGTTTCCGGACCGTCGGACTGCACCGCGTCGAGGTCTGCATTCGCCCCGAGAACGCGCCGAGCCGCCGGGTCGTGGAGAAACTCGGATTCCGCGAGGAGGGGATGCGCCCGCGCTATCTCCACATCGACGGAGCCTGGCGCGACCATCTCGTGTTCGCGCTCACGGCCGAGGAGGTGCCCGACGGTTTGCTCAGGCGCTGGCAGCGGGCACGCTCCAGGAGCACGCCGCACGACAATCCCGCGTAGCCCGGAGCCGGAGCCCGGGGAATTGAATATGTGTTCGAAAATGACGACGGATGACCGCCCGAGGGCATTGAATTTGCTACCTCGGCGGCCTGTTGATCGGATCGATCACAAAAAAAGCTCGAAATATCAGCCGGATCGTGCGACACACCGGCGCAATTGGCAGATGGCCTCACGCAAACCCCTCTACCGTGTGAGGCGTGAGCAGCAGCGGCCTCATCTACGCAGTCATTGTCGGGGCCTGGGCCGCCTACTTGGTGCCGATGTGGCTCCGTAGGCAGGACGAGCTGAACGAGGCCCGTCCGACGGAACGCTTCAGCACAGCCATCCGGTTGCTGTCCGGAAGGGCGGGGATGGAGCGCCGATACGCCAAGGACCTGCGGGCGCGCTCCACCGAGGAGGGGGAGCCCGGCGTCGCCGACCCGGGCGCCGTCACCGACTCGGTGGACGTCCGGGCCTTCGCCATGCCCCCGTCCCGTCCGCAGGCGCAGGCGGCGGTCCAGGCGCCGAGCCGGCAGCGCACGGCACCGGCGCGTGATGCGGGGTACGAATCGGAGTACGAGCCGTCGCGCGACGCCGTACGCGAGCCGGGGCGTGAAACGGGGCGTGAATCGGGGCGCGAGTCCGTACGGGAACCGGCGCGTGACTCTGCGCGGGAGTCCGTACGGGAGCACGCGCGGGAGTCCGCGCACGAGGAATCGGTCGGTTCCGGGCGCGCGTCCGGTGCCGGAGCGGGTTCCGCGTGGGGTTCCGCGTCGGCGGCCAAGCGCGCGGCGGCTGTCCGGCGTACGGCCTCGGCGGAGGCGGCAGCGGCACGCGCCCGGCGGGTGAAGGTGCTCGCGCGCCGCCGGCGCACCACCGTCATGCTCTTCCTCGCCTTCACGACGGGTGCGATCGTCGCCGCGGTCGGAGGACTGGCGTTCCTGTGGGCGCCCGGCGTGCCCGCCGTCATGCTCAGCGCGTACATCGCCTACCTGCGCTCCCAGGAGCGCCGGCGGTTCGCCTACCAGATGGACCGGCGCATGGCCGAGGCCGCCGCGCAGCGACTGCGTGAGCGCGCCCGCCAGCCGCGCCGGCGGTCCGCCGCCGACGGCGGCGCCGACACCGAGGAGCCGGACGAAGGCCCCGAACCGGCGACGGACCCCGGGCTGTCCGCGCTCGCCGCGGACCGGCGCGCGCTGGTCGAGCAGACCGACCACGCCGAATGGGTCGACCAGCAGCGCGAGCGCCAGCAGCGACCCGGGCACGGTGACAGCTGGGACCCGGTCCCGGTGCCGCTGCCGACGTACGTGACCGCCCCGGTCGCCCCGCGGGCCACCTCCGACGTGGACCTGGCAGCCCCGGACGCGTGGAGCTCGGCCCGGTCCAGCGCCGTCACGCCCGAACAGGAGGCGCACCCCGTCGAACGGGACGCGGAAGCGGAGGAGCAGCCCGACGGGGAGGACAGGGCGACGGCGGACGATCGCAGCGACGCCCGCCGTGCCGCCTCCGCCCGCCGCGCCCGTGAACGAGGCCGCACCCCGCTCTTCGACCAGTACGAGGACGGCGACCGCCCCCGGGCCGCCAACGAGTGACCCGAGGTGGCTTGACCAGCCGGGAACGGATTTCCAAGCACCCTGACGGGGATGCTAGAGTTTCACTCGTTGCAAGGGCCTGTGGCGCAGTCTGGTAGCGCACCTCGTTCGCATCGAGGGGGTCTGGGGTTCAAATCCCCACAGGTCCACCGCAGCTCAAAGCCCCAGTCGGAGAGATCCGGCTGGGGCTTTTTGGCGCCGTACAGCAGCGAAGTACAGCAACTACTTCCGATCTTGCTTCCCAAGGTGCTTGCCCAGCTTGCGCAGCGCCCGACGGGTCGACTCCGACGGAACGTGTGTGTAGACCTCCATCGTCACGGCGATCTTGCTGTGCCGGAGGATCTGCATCGCGACGCGTGGATGCACGTCGAGGGCGGCGAGCAACGAGCCGCACGTGTGCCGGGTGTCGTGAAGGCGGATGCGGCGCACGCCGGCCCTGGCCGACCGGGCGACGAACAGACGGTTGAAGTTGCGCGGCTCGAACGGCGTGCCGTACCGCGTCGTGAACACGAAGTCGGACTCTGTCCACAGCTCACCGGCCGCCTGCTTGGCCAACTCCTGCTCCTGCTTCCGAAGCTGAAGCGCTGTGACGCAGATCTCAGGAAGCGGCAGCGTGGCCGTGGACGCCTCAGTCTTGGTCTCGTCATGGACCAGGCGCCGTTTGATGCGCTGTAGCTGCATCTGCACCGTGATCTCTCCGGCGTCCAGGTTCACGTTCTGCCAGGTGAGGCCCAGCACTTCGCCGCGCCGGAAGCCCAAGACCAGGATGAGCACATAGGCCGCGTACAGCGGGTCATGGGCCGCGCTCGCCGCTTCGAGAAACTGTCGAGCCTCTTCCACGGACCAGGGATGCCGCTTCGTCTTCCGTGCCGACCGCACCTTGACCAGGCCCGCGACGTTCTTCGAGATCAGCTCTTCCGTCATGGCGTTGGTCAGGGCCGACCGCAGGACCGCGCGGGCATCCTGCACGGTGCGACGTGACGGGATGCGCTTACAGCACTCGCCGGCAGCGCAACAACGAGGCGCGTCCCGCTTCGCGTCCAGGCCCTGAGCGCAGCACTGGCACTGAGCCAGGAGGGTGTTCACCCAGTTCCGCACGTCGCGAACGGTGAGCTTGTCGAGCCGCTTGGAGCCCAGGCCCGGCGCGATGTAGAGCCGGACGTGCATCGCGTAGGTCTCGGCCGTCTTGGGCTTCAGGTCCGGCTCTACGACCTCACGGAGCCACCGCGCGAGGTACTGCGACAGAGTCGGTGTCGACGTGACTACCGGCCCTTCCTTGGCCTCAGCGTGGAGTTTGATCCACTTGCCGTGGACCTCTTCGCGGGTCTTGCCGTAGACGTACTTGCGCTTGCGGTTGCCCTCCGGGGTCGTGACCCAGGCGTACGCGGCGAAGCCGTTCTTGTACGGGTAGATCGAACCTTCACCGTTGCCGCGCTTACCGCTCATGCCGACCACCCCTGTTCGGCTTCCTTCGCGCGACGTTCGACGTACTCATCCACGTAGCGGGGCAGGATGCGACGGTTACGGCCGTCCTTTATGGATCGGATCTCCCCCGTCAAGACCAACATCTTGGTCTTGGAGAGGCCGTAGCCGAGCATCTCTGCGACCTCAGCGGTGGTGTACCACTTCCGTTCGATCACTGTCGTGGCCATGCGGCGGCTCCTTCCAGGGCGCGTTGGTCGTACAGGGCTTCGCGTGCGGTTTCGCGGTTGAGTTGGAGGTCGTGGGCGATGGTGGCGGCGAGGGCGGATTCGCCAGGGGTGTGGCCGTGGCCGGCGTACTGCCAGTCGGAGAGGACGAGGACGGTGTCCGGCTCGTGGTCGTCGAGGCCGAGGGCGGCGCGTTCTTGGGCGGCGCGGTAGTCGGCGCGTACCTGGCGGAGGGCGCCGAGGGTGGTGGAGTAGCGGCGGGACTTGGAGCTGAAGTGGCCGCGGAAGCCGAGCATGTGGGCCCAGGCCCAGAGCCGGCGCTCGGGGTAGAGGGCGTCGAGGTCGCGGCATGCGGTGATCAGGCGGCGGGCGTGGTCGGGTACGTGGTGGCGGTCGAGTTCGGAGAGTTCGCCGATGCGGCGGTCGAGGGTGCCGGTGTTTTCGGCGGCTTTGGTGGCGTACTTGGCGACGTAGGAGGCGACGGCCTGTTCGGTGAGGTCGGAGCCGTCGCCGAAGGCCTTTACGGGGCGGATGTCGAGTTCGCGGCCCCAGCGGAGGGTGCGGGCGGGTTGGTCACCGGCCGACGGGAGGTTAATGGTCGTGTAGGCGTGCGTGGCCGCGGCGCGGATGGCGTTCGTGAGCAGGTCGGTACTCGCCCAGGGCAGCGGTGCCGAGTTCAGTCCGTCGGGTCCGTCGAGGCGGATCACGGCGTGGAAGTGGATGGCGCCGCGCTTCTGGAACTCGGCAACCTTGCCGTACGACACGCGGCAGGCGTCGGTGAGTTCGCGTTGAGTGAGACCGGCGCGGGCGGCGATCTCGCGGCGGAGCCGGTTGGTGAAGCGTTGCCACAGCTCGCCCGCATGGTTGTTGAACAGCACGGCGCCGGCGTAGTCGTAGCGCTCCGGGTCCAGGGCGGTGCCGAGCGCGGGATCGTCCTCAGGGTGGAGTCGACCGCAGCGGCAGTGTCCGTGGTCGGGTCGGTTGTGGACCGGTCCGAACGAGGGTGCGGTGAGGGTGGCGAAGACGCGGGGGTGGTCGCGGACAGTGGCGGGGATGTCGCGGCGGTCGTCACCGGCCAGGCCCGCGCGGATGAGGTGGTAGGTGTCGCCCGCATACGTCCAGGCGCAAGACGGGCAGCGGGAGGCACGGCGGTTACCGCAGGCAACTCGGAGCCGTCCACCGGGTTCGCCGGCGGTGGTGTAGTGGTGCAGGGTCTCGCCGGTGGTCTTGTCCTTGTGCACGGTCCAGCCGCGCAGGTGGATGGGGTCGGCGCAGCCTCCGGTTCGTTTGATCTGGTGTTGCCAGCGCTCGAAGTCGGGGGCCGAAGCCACGCGTAGCAGGTCGTTGAGAGTGGACGGGTCGGTGAGCAGGTCAGGCACGGGCGGCCTCCCGTACCAGGTCCAGCAGGCCGGGGGTGGGGGTCCACAGACCGCGGGCACCGGGGCAGGACACGGGCCGGGCGAGCCGGCGTACGTCGGTCAGGTGCCAGTGCCACTGTCTGGGGGCGGACCACAGGGTGCACATGCCGTCATCCGGGTGGCAGTTGTCCAGGCGGGCCCAGCCGAGAATGGCGCCGGCCGGTTGCGGGCGGTGGAGGAAGGGGCGGGCCATGACCGCGTACTTCGCGGCGGGGTCGACCGTCATGCCGGCATGGATGAGGAGCCAGCCGCGGTAGTCGGTGGACCAGCGGCGGTTTTCGATGCGCTTGGTGCCGTAGACGATGGCGGAGGCCCAGGGTTGCCACAGGGTGAGTACCCGTACCTCGACGGGTTTGGCGGTGGTCACCGGGCACCGTCCTTGCGGTTCTTGCGCGGGGGGTCGGAGTGGAAGCGGGACGTGCCGGGGTTGTGGTCGTTCCAGTCTTCGGCGCACACCTTGTGGACAGCCTCGCCCGCGTGGGAGCGCAGCGGGGTGGGCTTGCCGCACAGGGTGCAGGGGCAGTCGCTGCCGTGGTCGTAGTGCTGGCTGGAGTTCCAGTTCAGGAGCCCCACCGCCGTCACCTCCCGGTCCGGGTAAGGGAGGCGGCGGGGGTGCTGTGGCCGGTCCCCTTGCAGGAGGGGCACGTCACGCGGAGCAGGACGCGGGTGCCGTCGTGGTGGAGGGTGCCGGTGGTGATGACGACGGCGGCGAAGCCGGCGCAGTCACGGCAGGCAGGCGTGTTCTGGGCGCGCTGGGGCATGATGGGTCTTCCCTTTCGGGTCCGTTGGATCTGGTAGGGGTCCAGGCGCCCGGAGCGGACGAAACTTGGCGGTAGAGGCCGCTCCGGGGGCCGTTCAGCGTCGGTTGTCGCTGGCGAGGATCGAGCGGATGACGACGGCGCACACGGCGACCGAGGCGCCGGTGATGGCGACCGCCAGGAGCATGGAGACCAGCACGGCGCCGACCACGAGCACGACGGCGGTACCGGCCCCGGCGAGGGCGATCACGCTGCCCGGAGTGAGCTGGACCGCGGGCCGCGAGGAAACCGGGACGGCCGGTGTCGGCTGCGAGACCGGGCTTCCGGGAATGACGGTGGCGGGTTCTACGACGACGGGTGGTGTCGCGTAGCCGGTCGGCGTCGGGTTGGTCGGGACTTTGGGCCGGATCATGGTGGTGCTCCTTTCACTTCGTGGCGGTGTCGATGGCGGGGGCCAGGAAGCTGTCGGCGAGGAGGTAGCCGCCGATCAGCAGGACGAGGACGAGCCACCAGGGCGGGCGGATGAGCTTGATGCCGACCAGGCCCAGGCAGGCGATGAAGAACCACAGCGGCACGGACATGAGCTGATCTCTCCTTTCCAGGTTTCAGCGGACGGGGCAGCGGTGGCCACGGGCGGCGACCATGGCGGCTTCATAGGTGTCGTAGGCGGAAGACCAACCGCAGTCGTCGGTCTCGCAGGCGGCGACGTACTTCATCTCGCCGGTGCGTCGGTCCGGTCCGCCACCGATGTGAGTAGTGCCGACGCGGTGCATCTCGTTCCAGATCTGGTAGAGGCCCATCAGTGAAGTTCCTTTCGAACTAGGCGAGTTGAGCGGCAATGGCGTCAGCCATGGGAGCGGGGACGTTGAGGCGGCCCCGGAGGGTGTCGGTATCGATTGGGGTGCCGGTACGGGCGTGGTGGTCAGCGGCGATCTTGCGGGCATGTTCGACCAGCGCGGCCGGCACCGGGACAGCAGGAGAAGGATCGGGAGCGGGGTCGGCAGCAGGCAGAGCCGTGGGCGTCTCGACCGCAGGAGCAGGAGCAGGAGCCGAGGGTTCGCGTTCGATGTCGGAGACCTCGGGACGGAGCGGCGACGTGGCATCGTCCGCTGTGTCAGCGGGCCGGTCGGGGGCGTGGGCGAGGAGGGTGCCGCCGAGGAAGGCGAGGGCGGGCCAGCCAGCGACGCCGAAGCGCAGCCAGGCGGGCGGATGGGCGAGGTCGAGAAAGCCTGCGGTGGCGACGTTGGCGCCGAGCGAGGCAACCAGGGCGATCAGGAACCAGCACCAAGCCAGCCGGGAGTGGTGGGCGCGCAGTCGGCGCCACGCGGCCACCAGCAGCAGGTCAACGCTGATCGGGTAGGCCCAGGCTTTCCAACCGGTCTGACCGGCGGCTTCGGCGAGGTCGTGCAGGTGGGCGAAGGACAACGCGCCGGCGATCACAGCCTGTACGAGAACGGCATCGAACCGGATCGAGCGGGTCATGTCTTCACCTCCTTCGCGGGGATTGGGGCCGGGCGGGGCGGGGAGCGTGGTCCGGCCGCCCCGCCGCGGCTGATCAATAGATGTCGATGCGGGTGACCGGGCGGGCGCCGGGCAAGGAGGCGGTGGCGTCCTGCACGTGGCCGTAGCCCTCGCAGTGGCAGTGCTTGGTCAGGCAGACAAGGGTGCGGATGTAGAGCTGGCGACAGCCGGTCACTTCGTAGCCCAGACCCCACAGTTGTTCGCGGGACTCGCGGGTCAGCGAGAGGTAGCCCCACTCCCGTCGGGCGTACCGGTTGGCAGCGGCGAGAGCGACCCTGGCGGCCACATGGCCGTCGACCTCCATCGCGAAGAGTTCTTCGCCCCATCCCCAGACGTCGGTGACCTTCAGCGCTCGATAGCCATGCGAGACGGTGTGGGGCTGCGGTGTGGCGGTAGCGGTCATGATCGGTCCCTCTTGAGACTCAGGAAGTGAGGGCTTCGCCGGTGCCTAGGCAGGTCAGGCACAGGGCGGCTTGGTGGTCGTCGGTGGCGCGTCCCTTGCGGGGGCCGACCCGGACGGTTTCGGCGATCTCGCCGTTGCCGTTGCAGTCGGGGCAGTTCGCGGGTTCCGGTTTCGGCGACTTGCGCCGGGTGCTCGGCCGTTTGGTGGTGGCCATGGTCACCACCCCTGGCCGGGGTGTTCGGGGCCCTCGGTCGGGCCGTAGCCGGGCGGGAACAGGCCGGGCGGAGGCTCCGGCAGCGAGGCCGCCAGGCACGGGCCCACGGTGTCGATGAAGACTCGATCGGCGCCGTTCAGCTCCTCGTACAGAGCCAGGGAGCCGAGCAGGATCACGGTGCGGTGGAAGTCCTCGCAGTGCTCGCACATGAGGGGTCCTCCCTCCTTCAGGCATGGCTCGGGTAGGGATCTGGCGCGAGACGGTCACGCCGGCCGGTGGAGCGAGAGGGAGATTCAGGCGGCTTCGGCCACCGCGGGCACCTCGATGGGTGCGAGGTCGACCAGCGGCCGGAAGCGGGCCAACTCCGGCAGATGCGGCGTCAGATGGGCGTGCCGGTTGCAGGCGGACACGGCCTGCCGCATCGTCGTGTGCGGGGTGCGGATACGGACCCAGTCGCCGGTGGAGTAGCCGACCACGGCCATGCCGCGCCGGTTGTTGGGGATCTGGGTGGCGGCGAACACGGCGTGCGGGGAGATGTCGCCAAACGCCATCTTGGCGGTGGATTCGTCGTTGACGCGATGGACCATCCGGCCGGTGAGCTGGGCGCGCAGCATGGTGATGCCGTCGCCGAGTTCGGAGCCGAAACGCTGCCCGTACAGGTCGAGGAAGATGCCGGCCGCACGGCCGAGTTGGGCGAGGCGGACCAGCGCCTTGACGATCCGATCGCGGCGCGGGTCATTCTTCTTCGTGCTCAGGGCGAGTTCGGCGATCTCGTCGATGGTGACCACGATCGGCACCGGACGCAGACCCTCGGGCAGGTCCCAGATGTTCGCTGCGATCTCCCCATCCGGGGTGTCAGCGCTGATCCGCTGCTCAACACGGATGGTGTCGTAGATGCCGTGCATCCGAGCAACCAGCGCTTCCAGCAGCTCCATGGCGTCATCGGGATTGTCGGCCAGGGCGGAGAAGCGGCGGGCGAACGGACCGAGTTCGATCTTCTTGCAGTCGATCCCGACCAGCGCTACCGACTGTGAGGCGAGTTCCTTGATGACGGTGCGCTGCGTGACGGACTTGCCGGAATGCGTGGCGCCCACGGTGACCGAGTGCGGGACCTCCCGGTAGTCGCGGTAGTGCACCGTGCCGTCCTCCACCAGCGCGATCGGGATCTTCAACAGGCCACCCTCGGTCTTGGCCGGCATCTGCACCCGCCGCAGCACGTCATAGCCGGTCAACGCGATCTCGACGACGCCCGGCTTGATCTCGCGAGAGGTGACCTGATGGACGGCGAAGGAGTGGCGCAACCGGTCGGAGGCGGCGGCGAACTCGAACGCGTCCTGACCGGGCCACATCCTGATCCGCAACCGAAGACCGGTGCGAGTCGGGCGGATCCACAGCAGCCGAGGGACGCGCTGTTGCGGGACCGGCTTGCCCATCCAGCGGGCCATAGCGCGCCGCATTCGGGAGGCCGGCACGGTCAGGCGACAGGCCTCCATGACCGAGGCGTAGCGCATGCTCACGCGGAGCATGGCCAGGGCGATGCCGAAGGTCAGCCAGTACCAGGTGGGGCGGCGCCACCGCAGCAGCAGCGCCAACCCGACCAGGGCCGCTAACGCGATCAGCAGCAGGATGGTGGTCATGGCGTTCAGCCCTTGCCGTTCGAGCCGGCCGGGGTGAGCTGCTTCGCTGCGACCGCGATCGCGCGGTAGGAGATGCCGTGACCGAAGTCGTTCTCCCACGGGCGGGCCATCAGCCCCGGCAGCTCAACGGCCATGCCGGGTACCAGGTCCGGCTGGATGCCGTCTTCGGCGACCATGATGGTTACGGCGTCGGGGCGGCCGTCCACGATCACGGCGACGTTGACGTTGTAGAGGACCTTGCCCGACTGCTTGTCGATGGCGATCTCACCGGTCTCGCGGTTCTTGACCTTCTTCTCCGGGGCCTGGATCAGCATGACCGTCATCGCGGACGTGTCGACGGGAATCTGACGCATGAGACGTGCTCCTCGAATGAGAGTGATCGTCAACTAGCCACTGGCTCAAGCCAGTTGACCCGGCATGCACCAGTGAACTGGCTTGAGCCAGTTGCGTCAACCCCTTGAGTCGAACTGGCTTGAGCCAGACGCTAAGCTGGTGCCAGCCAGAACCAGGAGAGTTCATGCCGGAACCCGCAGGAGACAAGAAGCCGCGAAGCAGGCAAATCGCGGATGAACTACGCGAAGCGATCGAAAGTGGCCAGTACGAGCCAGGGGCGAAGTTGCCCTCAAGTCGCCAACTCGCGGAGCGCTACGAGGCAGTCAGGAATACAGTCGATGCCGCGATCGAAATCCTGGCTCAAGAGGGCCTAGTCACAAAGGAATGGGGGCGTGGTGTATTTATTCGGGAGAAGCGTCCCCTTATCCGACTAGGAAGTGACAGGTACTCCCCGAAGTATCGAGAGAGTGGGCTTTCCCCCTTCTTGCTGGAGTGTGCAAAGCAGGGGAAGACTGGCCGTTTCCAGGTCCTGAGCATCGAACGAGTGAAGCCGGAAGGCGATCTGGCCAACAAGCTCAAGGTATCCGCAAAAAGCAAGTCGGTGCTTCGGCGTGAGAACGTCTTCTACGCCGATGACGATCCGGTCTATCGCGTCACGACCTGGATTCCGTGGGCGATTGCTCATGGCACGGGGCTTGTGCAAAAGGAGGTTCCACACCAATACGGAATTCATGGAGTCTTCGAGGAACAAGGGCACGTCATGACGCGGATTCTCGATGAGGTGACCGCGCGTATGCCTACACCCGCCGAGGCCGAGTACCTCCGCCTGCCTGGCGGTGGCGTGCCGGTCATCGAGGTACTGCACACGAGCATCGACCAGGAGGGTGAGCCGTACGAGGTGACGAGGTTCGTCATGCGCGCCGACATGAATGGACTCGTCTACGACGTTCCGGTCGAGTAGTGGCTAAAACTGGAGATTCCATGCCCAGGGAAAAAGCCGTAGCAGGTGAAGTCTTGGTGAGGGCTCGCGAGGTCAGGGATATCCCCGAGACTGCTAGGGCCCTTGTTGTGGTGCACGGCGTAGACGGTTACCCCGTGGAAGGAGTAGATCAGCCAGAAGCATGGCTCATGCCTGAAGGGCTGATCCAGGGATGGGTGGCTGAAATTTCAGGCAACATTGTCGGGCATGTCTGCATCACATGGGGGCGGGACGAAGCGGCTGTTGACCTGTTTCTAGAGCAGAGCGACAGGAGCAGGAACGAGATTGCGGTAATGGCCCGCCTCTTCGTTGTTCCAGAAGCACGAGGGCATTCTGTCGGCGTGCGCCTTGTCCAGGAGGCGACTGACTACGCTCGAAGGCATGGGCTCGCTCTCGTAGGTGACGTCATGAAGAAGGATGTCGCCGCGATCCGGCTGTATGAGCGCCTCGGCTGCCGGATCCTTGGAACCACGGTGCACAGCTACGGCGCCGGCCAGGAGGTTCCCGCGCTGTGCTTCGCGGCACCCACAGACTGACCAAGCCCTGAACGGCCCTTAGCAGCTCAGATTCTGCCACGGTTCTAGGGCCAAATTGATCGCTAGTGCACGTCTTCCCGCACCGCGGGTTTCCGCAGGTCAGTTGACCTGCACGGGAATGAAGTCCGCGACGGGCGCGAAGACTTACAGCGGCGAGCCACGGGGCAGGCAACCGTTCACCCACCTGCGCCCCCTGCCTTGCGGCATCCAGGAGAGCGTTTAAGGATGTGATGGGAAAGCTATAGACAGGGGTAATCGTGGATAACTCAGTTCCGACGATCTCGGTCGCACTCATTCTCGGTGCGCTGATCCTCAAGTCGGTCGACCTGGTCAAGTATGTGAAATCGGTGTTGCTTGCTGACGACGATGATGAGCGGAACAAGGGATTGAACGGCCTGGTGAGCCTCGTCCTTACTAGCGTCGCAGGAGTGGGAATTGTTCTCCTCTTTAAGCTGACGCAATGGGCGGACGATATCACCTTCGGCGACACGAAAATGTCTGACCTCAACACGCTGTCCAGTATCGTACTGGGATTGGTTATCAGCTCATTCGGATCCCTGCTGTACGACTACAAGAAAGCCATCGACAACAAGGATGACGCTCGAACGCCGCGAATGGTCAAGCATGGAACGGTAGCTGAACCGGTGCCCGGTAAACGCCCAGTGGAGTAAACGCTCAGCCTCGCTCCACCCTATCGAGCAGTACCCCGCGAAGGCGCCTCACGCATGTACGGGAGGTGCCTTCGCGTTGTAGTGGCCCTCTGTCCGCCTCACCAGGCAGGACACGGTCCTAGTCCTCCGAGCCCAGGCGCGGTAAGAGTTTCCCTACTTCATCAAGGCTCGCTGCGCTCGCGGCCGGCCATCCACGCCGCGGGTGCCGAGCGCCCCTTGCCTGGGGCTCTGGCTCCGGTTACGCGGGTACGCCCGCGGGGAACCGCCGCCGCGATCCGGCCTGGGAGGGGAGAACCCTTCAGCATCCGTAGGGCCGCACAGCGCACGGACACGAGACACCCCATCAAGACCATGAGACCCGGGCAGCCCAACGAAGTCGGGATCGATCCAAGGACCGAGGGCCGCACACGCGGGGCGGCGCCGGCCGGCCGCCGCCCCGCCGCCTCCATGCCTCCGTCACCGGCTGCGCGTCGCCGTCCGTCCGTCGCCGCCCTCAAGCGGCCAAGAACCAAGCACCGTGCCATGAGGTACAGGGGATTGCCGCACAGCAGGCCAAAGACGCTTTGTGTTACCGAAGAGGCCGGATCGCGGCGGCGGTTCCCCGCGGGCTACCTCGCTACCGGGGGCCGTTGCCCCGTGGCTGGGGCGGTCGGCTCCACGACTTTAGCCAGCCACTTTGGCGCGAGCCTCGAAGATCATGGCCCCAACGTCGTGCTTTAACGGGCAGGTCCACAGACTGCCCGACGCGCCGGAAGCTTACGGGGCCATGATCACTCGCGCCAAAGCAGCTCCCGGCCAAAGTCGTTCCACCGACCTGTGGAACCATTCCGGCCAATCTGGGTGCCGGCTAGACCTCTGCGCGACAGTGCACTAACGCGCTACTAACGCATCACTAACGCGCTACTAACGCACCACTTAGGCCAAGCGCTTCGTTGCTGGAAGTCGGCGGCAGCAAAGTTGCCCAGATCGGGATACTGCTGTCGCGCTGCTACGGTCTCCGACAGATGGACAGACCGACCACTGCAAATCTGGACAACCGAAAGGCAGTTGAGGCAACAGCTCTGCTAAAGTTGGCCAACTGCATGCCGAAGACCCGTATGGCGTTGTGTCTTGGCGGACACGCCGTACGGGTCACTCGAATCATCTGGAGGACAAAAGTGCACAATGCGAGCGCACACTTCAAGCAACCTCAAGATAGGGCCACAGTACCCGTTGAAGCATTGCTATGCAATGCTCATAGCGGTGACCGCCATCTCTGCACGCAGGCTGCCACGACCATCCCAGAGCTTCGCCGGTCTCGAACTGCGCGGGCCGCGGAGGCGCTACAGCTGATCAGGGAGATCGTATGCCTGACCATCCTGTGCCTCCCCCTAGTTTCGCGCTGATCTAGGCGTGCCGTTTTGAACCGGTGCTATACAGCAGTGAAGTACAGCAACCGGCACGATCGCGGTCGACCGTCGCGAGCACTTAGCGACCAGCTGACCAGCCCAGCAGACCGCAGCGACCTCCCCGCCCGTAGTTCGCATCGAGGGGGTCTGGGGTTCAAATCCCCACAGGTCCACCGCGACAACTTTCCCGGTAAGTCGGGGAGTTGAAGAGATCCCGTCCGGTCAGTTGATCGGGCGGGATCTTTTGTGTGTGCCGCGGGCGGCGAGTACGACGGTGGGTACGGCGACCAGTGCGCAGGCGGCCGTCACGGTGCCGAGGGCCGGCCAGGGCAGGTGCGGCGGGGCCGGGGCGGACAGCAGGCCCAGGGCGGCTCCCATGCCGAGCAGGTTCAGCGTGGTCACCAGCAGGCCCAGCAGCGTGCCGGCCGTCACCACCGTCACGGTCTCCGCCGCGACCAGCCGCAGTACCTGCCCGCCGGTGGCTCCCGCCAGCCGTAGCGCCGCCCGTTCGTGTCTCCGGCGAGCGGCGATTGCCGTACCGCCCGTCGCAGTGCCGCCTCCACCGCGCCCGCGTCGGCGCCGGGCAGGAGTGTCACGTCCACCCGGTCGACCGGGGCGTGCGGGGCGTTCGCCGGGGTTACGTACACGCCGTTGTCGTCCGTGCCGGTGGGCATCACCGCGGCGATGCGCAGGGACCTGCGCGTGCCGTCGCCGAGCCTTGCCCGAGCCGGACGGTCCCATGACGGCGGTGAAGGTGCCGGCGGGGGAGGCGAGTGTGACGTCGTCGAGCGCGGTCACACCGCCGCCCGTCCCGTACCGCCTGCTCACGGCGCGCAGTTCGATCGCGTTGGGTGTCATCTCCGTCCCTGCTCCCACTGGTCCGGTTCCGATGGGTCCACGCTCCCGCGCCACCGGCCCCCGGATCAGTGCGGCAGGGACGAGACCTGGGGTGGGGCCAGGCATACCCCCGAGGCTCCGTCCCGGCCCATGGCCCCGTGCCCGTCCGGCTTCTACGGTGATCCCCATGAGTGTGTGGCGGGCCCTCGGCGGGCGTGGATATCTGAGTTCGGCGTGGCCCTGGCGGGCGGTCGCCTACCTGGGCAGCGGTGCGCTGCTCGGTGTGGTCGTCCTGGCCGTGCTGCTCGGCGGACTTGTGGTCGGCGGCGTGCTGGCCGTCGTACTCGTCGGGCTGCCGCTGCTCGTGCTGACCGCGCTGGCCGGGATCCCGGTGGCCGCCGTGGAGCGCGGGCGGCTGCGGCTGGCCGGCGTGGGGCCCGCCCCCGGTGACGGTCATCGGGTGCCCGACGGGCCGGGGCCGTGGGCCTGGCTGGTGACGCGGCTGCGGGAGACGGCGACCTGGCGGGAGCTGGCGTACGCCGTGCTGTTCGGGCTGGTGCTGTGGCCGCTCGACGCGCTGGCCCTGGTCCTCGCGGCCGGGGTTCCGCTCGCCATGGTCGCCGTACCGGCGCTGGTCGCCGCCGACGGTGAGGCGCGGGTGGCCAAACTGTGGACCGTCGACACCTGGGCGGGGGCGTTCGGGTCCGCCGCGCTCGGGCTGGCGCTGCTGCCGTGCGGCGCCTACGCCCTGGGGGCGGTGGCCGGGGCGCGGGCCGAACTGGCGCGGGCGCTGCTGACGTCGAAGGAGAGCGAGCGGGTCACCGAACTCGCGCGCTCCCGGGTGCGGTTGGTGGACGCCTTCGAGACGGAGCGGCGGCGTATCGAGCGGGACCTGCACGACGGGGCCCAACAGCGCCTGGTCGCCCTGACGATGACGCTCGGCCTGGCCCGCCTCGACGTCCCGTCCGGACCGCTCGCCGACCAGCTCGCCAAGGCCCACCAGGAAGCCGGGCAGGCCCTCACGGAACTGCGTGAGCTCATCCACGGCATCCACCCCAAGGTGCTCGCCGACTACGGACTCGAAGCCGCCGTCGCCGACGCGGCCGACCGCAGCCCGGTCCCCGTGGACCTGGCCCTGGAGTTGCCCCAGCGCCTGCCCCAACCCGTCGAATCTGCCGCCTACTTCGTCGTGTGCGAGGCGCTCGCGAACGTCGCCCGGCACAGCGGGGCGAGCCGCGCCGAGGTCAGCGGCGGACACCGGGACGGGCGGTTGGTGCTGCGGGTGCGGGACGACGGATGCGGCGGTGCCGACGCGGCCGGCGGCACCGGGCTGACCGGTCTCGCCGACCGGGTGTCGGTGCTCGATGGCAGACTTTCCGTGTCCAGCCCGCCGGGCGGACCGACCCTGCTGCGTGTGGAGATTCCTTGCCGGCCTCGCCCGACACGACAGACCGCCCCCTGCGCGTAGTCCTCGCCGAGGACAGCGTGCTGCTGCGTGAAGGGCTGGTCGGGCTGCTCACCCGTTTCGGGCACGAGGTGCCGGCCGCCGTCGGCGACGCGGAAGCGCTCCTCGCGGCGGTCGCCGAGCACGAGCCCGATGTCGTCGTGACCGACGTCCGCATGCCGCCCGGCTTCCAGGACGAGGGGCTGCACGCGGCGGTGCGGCTGCGCGCGGAGCGGCCGGGCCTGCCGGTGCTGGTGCTCAGCCAGTACGTGCAGCGGGCGTACGCCGCCGACCTCCTCGACTCCGGTGACGGCAGCGGCGTCGGCTATCTGCTCAAGGACCGGGTGGGGCAGGTCGAGCAGTTCGAGGCGGCACTGAGGGAGGTGGCCTCGGGCGGCACGGTGGTCGACCCCGAAGTCGTACGACAACTGCTGCGCAGGCGCCGGGATCCGCTCGCGCGGCTCACTCCGCGTGAGCGGGAGGTGCTGGCGCTGATCGCGGAGGGCAAGTCGAACGGCGCCATCGCGCGGACGCTCGTGGTGTCGGACGCGGCAGTCGGCAAGCACGTCGGCTCCATCCTGGCCAAGCTGGACCTGCCGCCGGCGGACGACGTCCACCGGCGGGTGCTGGCGGTGCTGGCCTACCTCAGGAGCTGAGCGTCTTCACGGGCCTGCGTGTCCTCGGAAGCGTGAGCATCCACGGAAGCCCGAGCGTCTACGGAAGCGTGAGCATCCAGGGAGACGTGAGCATCCACGGAAGCCTGAGCGCCTTCGGAAACCGGCGCGTCTGCCGGGGCCTGCGCGTTCCCGGCGGCCCGGGTACGGGGCGAGCCGAGCGGTTTGGCGAAGCACCGGCTCGACTCGTGATGCCGGTAGTGGCCGAACTTCCCGCACGGCTCGTAGCCGCTGGAGGTGTAGAGGGCGATGGCCTCCGGCTGCTCGGTGCCGGTCTCCAGCACCATGCGGGTCCGGCCGGCCGCGCGGGCGTCCTCCTCCAGGACGGCCAGCATGCGGCGGGCCAGGCCCCGGCCGCGCATCGGCGTGGTGACGTACATCCGCTTGAGTTCGGCGTCCCCGTCCAGGTTGCCCTCCCCGTTGGTGTCCTGGGCGCGCCAGCCGCCCGAGGCGACGGGGGAGCCGGTCTCGTCGTACGCGAGCAGGTACACACCGCCCGGCGGCTCGAAGTCCTCCGGGGCGAGGGGGGTGGCGTCACCGCCGTCGCCGTAGCGGATGTGGTACTCGGCCTGGACCTGGTCGTTGAGCTTCACGGCGTCGGGGTGGTCGAAGGAGACCCGGCGTATATCCATGCACGTACCGTATGTGAACAGGTTCCAGAACGGGATCTGGTCCAGGTTGCGGGTATCGTGCCGGGGTGCTCACTGTGACCTCCGCGAATGTGAACGGGTTGCGTGCCGCCGCGAAGAAGGGCTTCGTGGAGTGGCTCGCCGACACCTCGGCCGACGTGCTCTGTCTCCAGGAGGTGCGCGCGGAGCCGCACCAGCTGCCCGAGCCCGTCCGCGCCCCCGACGGCTGGCACGTCGTGCACGCGCCCGCCGCCGCCAAGGGCCGCGCCGGGGTCTCCCTCTACACCCGCCGCGAGCCCGACCGGGTCCGGATCGGCTTCGGTTCGGCGGAGTTCGACTCCAGTGGCCGCTACGTCGAGGCCGACCTGCCGGGTGTCACGGTCGCGTCCCTCTACCTCCCCTCCGGCGAGGTCGGCACCGAGCGCCAGGACGAGAAGATCCGCTTCATGGGCGAGTTCCTGGCCCACCTCAAGGACCTGCGCGAGCGCGCCGCCGCCGACGGCCGCGAGGTCCTCGTCTGCGGCGACTGGAACATCGCCCACCAGCAGGCCGACCTGAAGAACTGGCGCGCCAACCAGAAGAACGCCGGTTTCCTGCCGGAGGAGCGGGAGTGGCTGACCCGGGTCTTCGACGCCACGGAGGGCGGCTACGTCGACGTCGTCCGGGCCCTGCATCCGGAGAGGGAGGGGCCGTACACCTGGTGGTCGTACCGGGGGCGGGCCTTCGACAACGACTCGGGGTGGAGGATCGACCTGGCGGTGGCGACCCCCGGGCTCGCGGCACGGGCGGTCAAGGCGGTGGTGGAACGGGCGGCCAGTCACGAGGAGCGGTGGTCGGATCATGCTCCGGTGACCGTCGTCTTCGGGATGTGACGCGCACCGGGCGAGGCGGGCCGGAATGCCGTGCGCCTCGCCCGGCTCTCCGCCGAGGCTCACCGGGGCGGGTGCTTGCGCATCCGCCGGTCCAGGGCCAGTGACAGTTCCGCCTCCACCACGCTGCGGGCCAGGGGGCGCAGGCGCTGGAGGTCTTCCTCGGGGGCGTGGCGCAGGACCAGGTCGGCGAAGAGTCCGGCGAGGGCGTCGACGTGTTCGCGGACGCGCTGGCCGGCCGCCAGGACCTCCGCGAGGGGGATGCCCTCGTGGACCAGGGCCGAGGAGACGTCCAGGAGGCGGCGGCTGATGTGGACGATCTCGTCGCCGTCGGTGCCGAGGTAGCCGAGGTCCAGGGCGGCGGCGAGGTTGTCGGGGGTGACCTGGTCGCCGAAGCGGTCGGCGAGTTCCTCGGGGGTGAGGTGGACCGGCTCCTCCTCGGTGGGGGTGTCCACGCCGAGGAGGTCGGCGACGTCGCGGCCGTGGTCGAGGGCCTCCGCCAGTTCCGCGATCCCGTTCAGGGTGTGGCCGCGTTCCAGCAGGGCGGAGATGGTCCGCAGGCGGGCCAGGTGGCCGTCGTCGTACCAGGCGATCCGGCCCTCGCGGCGGGGCGGGTGGATCAGCTTGCGCTCGCGGTAGAAGCGCAGGGTGCGCACCGTGATCCCGGCCTCCCGGGCCAGTTCCTCCATGCGGTACTCACGCGTGTCTGCCACGCCCGCACCCTATGCCGTACCCCCGGTAACTTTCCCGGCCCGACCCCTACCGCTCAGTAGGGAGCTGTTCTACTCTCCCATTGCGCCAGTGATTACTGGCAGGGTCGACGGAATGCGTGGAGGCTTCGGGATGGCCGAGCAGGAACACGTGCGGGTGGCGGTGATCGGGTCCGGATTCGGCGGGCTGGGGGCCGCCGTGCGGCTGCGGCGCGAGGGCGTCACCGACTTCGTCGTACTGGAACGGGCCGGCAGCGTCGGCGGCACCTGGCGGGACAACACGTACCCGGGGTGTGCCTGCGACGTGCCGTCCCATCTGTACTCGTTCTCCTTCGCGCCCAACCCCGACTGGCCGCGCACCTTCTCCGGACAGGAACACATCCGGGCGTACCTGGAGCACGTGGCGGACGTCTTCGGGCTGCGCCCCCACATCCGCCTCGACTCCGAGGTCAAGCGGATGGCCTGGAACACCGAGCGGCTGTGCTGGGACATCGAGACCAGCAGCGGCTCGCTCTCCGCGGACCTCGTCGTCTCCGCCACCGGCCCGCTGTCCGACCCGAAGATCCCGGACATCCCGGGGCTCGACTCGTTCCCCGGGAAGGTGTTCCACTCGGCCCGCTGGGACCACGGCTACGACCTGCGCGGCAAGCGCGTCGCCATGGTCGGCACGGGCGCCTCCGCCATCCAGATCGTGCCGGCGATCCAGCCCGAGGTCTCCCGGCTGACGCTGTTCCAGCGCACCCCGGCGTGGGTGCTGCCGCGGCTGGACCGGGCGATCGGCCCGGCCGAACGCGCGCTGCACCGGACACTGCCCTTCACCACCCTGGCCCGGCGCGGACTGCTGTGGGGCATCCGGGAGTTGCAGGTCCAGGCCTTCACCAAGCGTTCCGGACAGCTCGGCCTGGTCGAGCAGGTGGCCAAGCGTCACATGGGCCGCGTCATCAAGGACCCGGCCCTGCGCGCCAAGCTCACGCCCGACTACCGCATCGGCTGCAAGCGGATCCTGCTGTCGAGCGAGTACTACCCGGCGCTCGCCCGCCCCAACGTGGACGTCGTCGCGAGCGGACTGAGCGAGGTCCGCGGCTCGACCCTGGTCGCCGCCGACGGCACCGAGACGGAGGCCGACGCGATCGTCTTCGGTACGGGCTTCCACGTCACGGACATGCCGATCGCCGAGCGGGTGGTGGGCGCGGACGGACGGACGCTCGCCGAGGCCTGGGCGGACGGCGGCGGGATGGAGGCGCTGCGCGGTGCCTCGGTGCCGGGCTTCCCCAACTGGATGACGGTCATCGGGCCCAACACCGGTCTCGGCAACTCGTCGATGATCCTCATGATCGAGTCGCAGCTGAACTACCTGGCCGACTACCTGCGGCAGTTGAACGTGCTGGGCGGCCGGGCCGCCCTCGACGCCCGCCCGTCCGCGGTGCGCGCCTGGAGCCACCGGGTGCACGAGCGCATGAAGCGCACCGTGTGGAACACCGGCGGCTGCACCAGCTGGTACCTGGACGCCAACGGCCGCAACACCACCGTGTGGCCGGGCACCACGACCGAGTTCCGGCGGGCGACGCGACGGGTCGACCTCGCGGAGTACGAGGTCCTGCGGGTCCCCGCGGCCGAGGGCACGGTCAGGGACGCGGCCAAGGACGCGTCCGAGGGCACGGCCGACGGCACGCCGGAGGCCACGGTCAAGGACGCGGTCAGGGACGCGGCCGACGGCGCGGAGGTGTCCGCGTGAGCCGCCCGGCGCTCGTCCCCACCGGGCGGTACGCCCCGCCCGCACCCGCCCGCGAGCTGACCGCCGTCTCCGCCGACGGCGCCCGCCTGCACGTCGAGCTGCACGGACCCGTCGACGACCCGGACGTCCCCGTCGTGGTCCTCGCGCACGGCTGGGCCTGCTCGACCGCCTTCTGGGCGGCGCAGATACGGGACCTGGCCGTCGACCACAAGGTCGTCGCCTACGACCAGCGCGGTCACGGGCGCAGCCCGGCGCACCCCGTCTGCACCACGGACGCGCTCGCCGACGACCTCGAAGCCGTGCTGAAGGCGACCCTCGCGCCCGGCGAACGGGCCGTGATCGCCGGTCACTCGATGGGCGGGATGACGGTGATGGCCGCCTCCGGGCGCGCCGCGTTCCGGGAGCACGCGGCGGCCGTCCTGCTGTGCAGCACGGGCGCCTCCCGGCTGGTCGCCGAGTCGCTGGTGATACCGATCCGGGCGGGCCGGCTGCGGA
The DNA here is from genome assembly GCF_053591515.1 of Streptomyces sp. NPDC003011. Classification (NCBI taxonomy): domain Bacteria; kingdom Bacillati; phylum Actinomycetota; class Actinomycetes; order Kitasatosporales; family Streptomycetaceae; genus Streptomyces; species Streptomyces sp. NPDC003011. The sequence goes on along the minus strand of NZ_JBSFTY010000006.1, from coordinate 148,112 downwards.
CCTGGCTGACCGAGCGGGTGCTCGGTTCCCGTGCCCCGCTCGGACCGGTCACGCCGCTCGCCCGCCGGATCCTCAAGTACGGGACGATGGGCCCCGGTTCGGCCCCGGACATGGTCGAGGCGTGCGCCCGTATCGTGCACGCGTGCCCGCGCAAGGTGCGCTACGCCTGGTCGGAGGTGCTCGGCCTGCTCGATCTCGACCACGGCGTGCGGGAGTTGCGGGTGCCGACGGCCGTCGTCGTGGGCTCCGCCGACCGGCTCACCCCGCCGGCGCAGGCCCGCGCGCTGGCCGCCGCGCTGCCCGACTGTGCGGGCATCGCCGAACTGCCCGGGGTCGGCCACATGACGCCGGTGGAGGCGTCCGCGCCGGTCACCGGGAAGATCCGGGAACTCGTCACCGCCTACGTCCACGTCGGGCACGTCAAGGAGGACGCATGAGCAGCAGGGTCGGCCTGGAAGGACAGGTGGCCGTCGTCACCGGAGCCGCGCGGGGCGTCGGGGAGTTGCTGGCCCGCAAGCTGTCCGCGCGCGGGGCGGCGGTGGCGCTGGTCGGACTGGAGCCGGACGTGCTCAAGCAGGTCGCCGGACGGCTGCACGGCGACAGCGACCACTGGTACGCCGACGTCACCGACCACGAGGCGATGGCCCGGGTCGCCGAGGAGGTCAAGGGGCGGTTCGGGAAGGTCGACATCGTCGTCGCCAACGCGGGCGTCGCCACCGGAGGCCCCTTCGTCGACTCCGACCCGGTGGCCTGGCGCCGGGTCATCGAGGTGAACCTGATCGGCTCGGCGGTGACCGCCCGGGCGTTCCTGCCGGCGCTGACGGAGAGCCGGGGCTATCTGCTCCAGATCGCCTCCCTCGCCGCGATCACCCCGGCGCCGATGATGACCGCGTACTGCGCGTCCAAGTCGGGCGTGGAGGCGTACGCGCACAGTCTGCGGGCCGAGGTCGGCCACCGGGGCGTGCGGGTGGGGGTCGGGTACCTGTCGTGGACCGACACCGACATGGTGCGCGGGGCCGACCAGGACGACGTGATGCGGGAGCTGCGGCAGCGGCTGCCGTGGCCGTCCAACAAGACGTATCCGCTGGGGCCGGCGGTGGACCGGATCGTGGCCGGCATCGAGCGTCGCTCCAGCCATGTCTACGGGCAGTGGTGGCTGCGCGGGATGCAGGGCGTGCGCGGCTGCCTGCCCAGCGTCATCGGGACCGTCGGCCAGCGGGAGATGCGGCGGTTCGGGAACCGGCTGGAAGGGATGCGTTCCGGACTCGTCGGCGCAGGTGGGGCCGCGGATGAGGAGGCCCGTGCTACGCACCGTAGTTGATCGACATGCGCACTGTGACGGCTCGTGTGAATCTGGTCGAGGCCCCACCGGGGCCCAACCCCCCACTCATCACAGGAGTGAACCCACATGGGTATGAAGGACCAGTTCCAGGACAAGTCCGAGCAGTGGCAGGAGCAGGCCAGGCAGAAGGCCCAGCAGGCTCGCGAGAAGGCTCAGGAGCGCGGCGGCGGCCGGCCGGGCGAGGAGCGCGGGCGGCCGGACGACCGTATGCGTGACGAGGAGACCGAGCGCATGCGGCTCGACCGCGAGGAGCGGGACCGCCTGGAGCAGGACTACGACGTCTGACGTCGTAGTCGGCTTCAGCTGCGGTTTCGGCTGCGGTTTCGGCTTCGGCCTGTGAGCGTGGGGTGCCCTTCTTCGAGGGGTGCCCCACCTCTTGTTGTGCGGTACGGGTGCGTTGGCGGTGGGCTGTCGGGTGCGTTGTCGGGTGCGTTGCCGGGAGGGGCCGGTGGTCGGTGGTCGGTGGTCGGGTGCGGGCCGGTGGGGGCTGGTCGCGCAGTTCCCCGCGCCCCTGGGTGGGTGGGGTGGTCCCGCGTTGAGAAGTGCCCCCGAGCGCGGGCCCCGAGCAAGGGCCCCGAGCAGGGCCCCCGAGGACAGCCCTCGAGCAAGGCACCGCGGAGAGCCCCGAGCAAGGCACCGCGGAGAGCCCCGAGCAAGGCCCCAAGGAGAGCCCCCGAGCAAGGGCCCGAGCAGGGCCCCGCGGAGAGCCACGAGCAGGGCCCTGAGCAAGGCCCCCGAGGAGCGCCCCCAAGGAGCGTCCCCGAGCGAGGTTCCCGAGCCGAGAAGGGGGGCCCGGAGAGGCCCCCGCGGGGCGCTTTTACGTGCGTGGGGGTAGTTTTGGGCGGGATCTGTCCGGGACGTGCTTGTAGTCGGGCGGGGTGGCCGGGGGGTTGGTCTCCAGGAGGTCCAATGCCAGCCGTACCGCGTCGGCCAGTTGGGCGTGCCGTCCCTCCGCCCAGTCCAGGGGGGTGCGCAGGACCTCCAGGTCCGGGGCGACGCCGTGGTTCTCCACGGACCAGCCGTAGGCGTCGAACCAGGCCGCGTTCATCGGGACGGTGATCACCGTGCCGTCCCCCAGTTCGTGCCGGCCGGTCATGCCGACGACACCGCCCCAGGTGCGCTGGCCGACGACCGGGCCGAGCTTCAGCAGCTTGAAGGCAGCCGCGATCATGTCGCCGTCGGACGAGGTGGCCTCGTCCGCGAGGGCGACCACCGGGCCGCGCGGGGCGTTCGAGGCGTACGACACCGGCTGGGCGTCGCGGGTCAGGTCCCAGCCCAGGATCGTGCGGGTCAGCTTCTCCACGACCAGTTCGCTGATGTGGCCGCCCGCGTTGCCCCGGACGTCCACGATCAGCGCGGGCCGGGACACCTCCATGCGCAGGTCCCGGTTGAACTGGGCCCAGCCCGATCCGCCCATGTCGGGGATGTGCAGGTATCCGCACTGCCCGCCGCTCAACTCCCGTACGACGGACCGGCGTTTGGCCACCCAGTCCTGGTAGCGCAGGGGCCGCTCGTCGAGGAGCGGGACGACGGCCACCCGCCGGGCCCGTCCCTCGCCCTGTGCCGGCGTGAACGTCAGCTCCACCGTCGTGCCGCCCGCCCCCGCCAGCAGGGGGGAGGGCCCCGTCACCGGATCCACCGGACGGCCGTCCACGTGGGTGAGCACCGCGCCCTCCCGGATGCCCGTGCCGGCCAGCGGTGACCGTGCCTTGGAGTCGGAGGAGTCGCCGGGCAGGATCCGCTTGACCGTCCAGCGGCCGTCCCGCGGGACGAAGTTGGCGCCGAGCAGGCCCTGCCGGCGCTGGTAGTGCGGCGGCCCCTCGTTGCGGCGGGCGGCGGAGACGTAGGCGTGGGAGGTGCCCAGCTCGCCCAGCACCTCGCGCAGCAGGTCCGCGAACTCGTCGGGGGACGCGACCCGTTCGACCAGCGGACGGTACTGGTCGAGCACCGCGTCCCAGTCGATGCCGCACATCCCCGGCTCCCAGAAGTACGCCCGGATGAGCCGCCCCGCCTCCTCGTACGCCTGGCGCCACTCGGCGGCCGGATCGACCTGGTGCAGGATGCGGCGCGCGTCGATCCAGACGGTCGTGTCACTGTCCCCGGACTCGTGGGACGGGACCGCCCGCAGGTCGCCCTCGTCCATGACGACCAGCCGGGTGCCGTCGCCGCTGACCGCGAACCAGTCCAGGTGGCCGACCAGTTCGGACTTCTTCGCCTTGCTGATGGTGAAGAACTCCAGCGTGGGGCGGCCGGTGGTGTCGTCCGGGTTGGCGAACGTCTCGCCCAGCGCGCCCGAGATCGGCCAGCGCAGCCAGACCAGCCCGCCGCCCGCGACCGGGTGCAGCGCCGAGTACTTGGAGGCGGCGACCGGGAAGGGCGTCACCCGGCTCTCCAGGCCCTCCACCTCGACGGTCACCGTGCCGTCGCCGCCCTCGTCCTCCTCCACCGGGTCCAGGCCCCCGGCGGCCGGCCGGCCCTCCGGGTTCAGCGCGAAGGGGGAGGGGGTGGCCGAGGACAGGGGGACCAGGTAGGGGCGGCAGCCGAGCGGGAAGGACAGGTCCCCGGTGTGCACGTCGTACACCGGGTCGAAGCCGCGCCAGGACAGGAAGGCGAGGTAGCGGCCGTCCCGGGTGAACACCGGGTTCTCGTCCTCGAAGCGGCCGTTGGTGACGTCGACGATCAGCGGGCCGCCGTTCCCGGCCCCGCAGATGCGCGCCATCTTGATCTGGCGGAGCGAGCGGCCGATCCCCGGGTGCGACCAGGTCAACCAGGCCCCGTCCGGGGAGAAGGCGAGGTCCCGCACCGGGCCGTTGACCGAGCGGATCAGTTCGGTGACCTCGCCGGCGGAGTCCTCGGCCGCATCGATCAGCAGCAGCCGTCCGTCGTGCGAGGCGATGGCCAGCCGCTCGCCCCGCGGGTCGCAGACCAGCTCCAGGACCCGCCCGAGCTCCCCGGACGCCACCCGGCGCGGTGCGCGGTCGCCGGTCGCTCGCGGCAGGTGGGCAATCTCCACCGTGTCCTCGCCCTCCGCGTCCGTCACATACGCGACCCGGCCGGTCGAGCCGAGCATCTCCGGGAGCCGCACCCGCACCCCGGGCGTGTCGGTGAGGGTGCGGGCGGGTCCGTCCCGGTGGGTGAGCCAGTACAGGCTGCCGCGTACGACGACGGCGCTGGCCCGGCCCGTCTCGTCCACCGAGACGCCGTCCACGTGCCGGGCCGCCGGGACCTGGTACGGACGCCGTCCCGCGCGCGGCCCGCTCAGCCGGACGTCGAGCCGGCGGGGCGCCGAGCCGGCGGCCAGGTCGTCGACGATCCACAGGTCGCCCGCGCACTGGTACACCACCCGGGTGCCGTCACTGGCGGCGTGCCGGGCGTAGAAGGCGTCGTGGTCGGTGTGGCGGCGCAGGCCGGAGCCGTCGTGGGCGCAGGAGTAGAGGTTGCCGACGCCCTCGTGGTCGGAGAGGAAGGCGATCCGGCCGCCGACGAACAGGGGGGAGTGGAGGTGGCCGTCCAGGCCGGCGAGGATCCGCTCGCCGTGCACCCACAGGCGGCCGGTCGCGCCGCCCCGGTAGCGCTTCCAGGCGGCCGGTTCGTGCGGCGGGGTGCCGGTCAGCAGCAGCGTCCTGCGCTCGCCGTCGAGGTCGGCGGCCTGGATGTCGGAGACCGGGCCCCAGGGGAGCTTGCGGCCGGGGTCGCCGTCCGGGTGGACCTTGTACGCCCAGGTGAAGTACGAGAAGGGCTCGCCGTGGGAGGCGACGGCGAGGATCTGCCCGTCCGGGGTCCAGCCGCACACCCGGGTGTCGGCAGAGCCCCAGTGGGTGAGCTGCCGGCCCGGTCCGCCGTCCACCGGCACCAGATGGATCTCCGGGACGAGGCTGCGCCAGCTCGTGTACGCGAGGTGGCGGCCGTCGGGCGAGAAGCGGGGGTGACCGGCCTTGGTGCGGTCGACGGTGAGCCGCCAGGCGCGGCCCGGTTCGTCGAGAGGGGCCAGCCACAGGTCGTCCTCGGCCACGAAGCACAGCAGGTCACCGCTCAGGTGCGGCAGGCGCAGATAGCTCACCTCCCCATGCTTTTCCGGGGGATGGGCCGGAGCAACTTGTGACACGCGAGTCCGAAGCGCCCCGCAACACGAACGAAACAGTTTCGTTTCGCTTGAGAGTGCGGTACATTCGTCCCGTACGAAACCGTGTCGTTCGGAGTGGGAAGGTGAGTGCGGTGACTGAGGTCGCAACGGTGCGTCGCAGTCGGATCACCCCCGAGCGCGAGGCCGAGCTGTACGCGGCCGTGCTCGACCTGCTCCGGGAAGTCGGCTACGACGCCCTGACCATGGACGCCGTGGCCGCCCGCACCCGGTCCAGCAAGGCGACGCTCTACCGCCAGTGGGGCGGCAAGGCCGAGCTGGTCGCGAAGGCCATGCGGCACAACAAGCCGGGCAGCATCGCCGATGTCGACACCGGATCCATCCGGGGCGATCTGCACACCCTCGTCTCCCGCGAGGACGACTGCACCATGGAGCGCAACTCCGACCTGATGCGGGCGCTGGCCATGGCGGCGCACGCCAACCCGGACCTCATGCGGGCGCTCAAGGAGCTGCTCGTCGAGCCGGAGATGGACGAGTTCCACCGGGTCATGCGGCGCGCGGTCGACCGCGGTGAGGTCCGGCCCGACTGCCCGGCGACGGAGTACATCGTGCACATGCTGGTCGGTGCCTTCGCCACCCGGACGCTCATCGACGAGCGGCCGCCCACGCAGGAGTTCCTGCTTTCGTACATCGACGCCGTGGTCCTCCCCGCCCTCGGCGTTCCCGTCTCCTAGCAAGTCCCCACAGCTAGCCCCCACCTGACGTAACCGCTCACGTCGTCGGGCTGATCATCCCTGCCCTGAAACACCCACGACCTGACCGGGAGTACGCCCTCGTGGCCACGTTCCTCTACAAACTCGGCCGGCTCGCCTACCGGCGACGGCACTTCGCCGCCCTGATATGGGTGGCCCTGCTGACGCTCGCGGGCGTCGGCGCGGCCAGCGCGCCCGCCGCCGGATCCACCTCCTTCTCCATTCCCGGCGTCGAGGCCCAGAAGGCCTTCGACCTGCTGGAACAGCGCTTCCCCGGCTCCAGCGCCGACGGCGCCACCGCGCGCGTCGTCTTCAAGGCGCCCGAGGGCGAGAAGATGACCGACGCCGCGAACAGGGCGACCGTCGCCAAGACCGTCAAGGAGCTGGGGGACGGCTCCGAGGTCGTCTCCGTCACCGACCCGTTCACCTCGAACGCCGTGAGCAAGGACGGGACGGTCGCCTACACCTCGGTGAAGTACGACGTGTCGGCCGTCGAGCTGAAGGACACCTCCAGGGACGCGCTGGAGGCCACCGCGGACAAGGCCCAGGACGCCGGGCTGACCGTCGAGATGGGCGGTGACGCGCTGCAGGCCGAGCCCGAGCAGGCGGCCACCGGCGAGATCATCGGCCTCGCCATCGCCGCGGTCGTCCTCGTCCTCACCCTGGGTTCGCTGGTCGCGGCCGGACTGCCGCTGCTCACCGCGATCATCGGCGTCGGCATCGGTGTCTCCACCATCACCGCCCTCGCCAACGCGCTCGACCTCGGCGACAACACCTCCACCCTCGCGCTGATGATCGGCCTCGCCGTCGGCATCGACTACGCGCTCTTCATCGTCTCCCGCTACCGGGCCGAACTGGCCGAGGGCCGGGAACGCGAGGAAGCGGTCGGCCGGGCCGTCGGCACCGCCGGCTCGGCGGTGGTCTTCGCCGGGCTGACCGTCGTGATCGCGCTGGCCGGTCTCGCGGTCGTCAACGTCCCGATGCTGACCAAGATGGGTCTCGCGGCAGCGGGCACGGTCGTCGTCGCCGTCCTCATCGCCCTCACCATGATCCCGGCGCTGCTGGGCTACGCGGGCCGGAAGGTCCGGCCGGCCGGCGAGAAGGGCAAGCTGCTCGGGCGCCGCGCGGCCAGGGCCGCCGAGGCCCGGGACCCGGGCCAGGCCGAGACTTCCGCCGGCGCCAGGCCCAACATGGGCACCCGCTGGGCGCGCTTCGTCGTCCGCCGTCCCGTCGCCGTGCTGCTGCTCGGCGTGGCCGGCCTGGGCGCGATGGCGCTGCCGGCCACCCAGCTGGAGCTGGGCCTGCCCGACGACGGCTCGCAGTCGACGTCCACCACGCAGCGCCGCGCGTACGACACCCTGTCGGAGGGCTTCGGGCCCGGCTTCAACGGCCCCCTGATGGTCGTGGTCGACGCCAAGGACAGCGCCGACCCACAGGCCGCGGCCACCGCGGTGACCGACGAGATCAAGGGCCTCACGGACGTCGTGACGGTGACCCCGGCGACGTTCAACAAGGCCGGCGACACCGCGATGATCACCGTGATCCCGAAGTCGAAGCCGTCCTCGACGCAGACCGAGGACCTGGTGCACGCCATCCGGGACGCGGGCGCCGGCGTCAAGGCCGACACGGACGCGCAGGTGCTGGTCACCGGCACCACCGCGATGAACATCGACTTCTCGCAGAAGCTCAACGACGCGCTGGTCCCGTACCTCGCCCTGGTGGTGGGCCTCGCCTTCCTCCTGCTGATCGTGGTCTTCCGCTCGATCCTGGTGCCGCTCAAGGCCGCCCTCGGCTTCCTGCTCAGCGTGCTGGCCGCGCTCGGCGCCGTGGTCGCGGTCTTCCAGTGGGGCTGGCTGGCGGGCCTCATCGGCGTCGAGGAGACCGGCCCGATCATGTCGATGATGCCGATCTTCATGGTCGGCGTGGTCTTCGGCCTCGCGATGGACTACGAGGTGTTCCTCGTGACCCGGATGCGGGAGGCGTACGTCCACGGCGAGGCCCCGTCCGAGGCCGTGGTGACCGGCTTCCGGTACAGCGCCCGGGTGGTCGCGGCCGCCGCCGTGATCATGATGGCCGTCTTCGGCGGCTTCATCGGCTCCAGCGAGTCGATGATCAAGATGATCGGCTTCGGCCTCGCCATCGCCGTCTTCTTCGACGCGTTCGTCGTCCGCATGGCGATCGTCCCGGCCGTCCTGGCCCTGCTCGGCGAGAAGGCGTGGTGGCTGCCGAAGTGGCTGGACCGCGCCCTGCCGAACGTGGACGTCGAGGGCGAGGGCCTGCGCACCGAGGCCGACAGGAACGCGGGTCCGGACGAGAGGAAGGAGCTGGTGCGCGCCTGACGCGCCGGCCCGACTGACGGCAGGACCAGCCGGTGAGGGCTCCGTGCGGACGGAGCCCTCACCGGCTCTTCCCTGTGTCAGGCCGTTTCCCCCGCCGGGCCCAGCGGGGTGCCGAGGAGCGTGACCAGGGTGCGCTTGAACTCCTCGGTCCGCGCGCTGTCCAGCCCGCCCAGCGGGGTGAGCAACTGGTCCAGCAGCACCTGTACGGCGTCGATCGCCGGCCGCACCGCCGTCCGCCCCCGCTCGGTGAGCGCCAGTCGCACGACCCGGGTGTCCTCGGTGTCCCGGGTGCGCCCGACCAGCCCGGCCGACTCCAGCGAACGGGCCAGCTTGGAGACGTACAGCGCCTCCAGTCCCGTGTGGTCGGCGAGTTCCCGCTGGCTGGGCGGCCGGCCGCCGCGCTCCATCCCGGACAGCGAGGCCAGCAGCACGTACTGGGCGTGGGTCAGGTTCAGGGGCGCCAGGGCCTGGTCCACGGCGGTGCGCCACTTGTTGGACAGCCGCCAGACCAGGTAGCCGGGGGTGGGACCGAGGGGTGTGGATGCGGATGCGTGGCTCACGCCGCATACGGTACGTGGCTGCTGGCGGGGGGTCAGGGGCGCGTCGGGCGCCCCAGGTAGGTGACCGACGGGTCGGCGTCCGGCACGGCGATCTCGTGGAAGCCCAGACGGTCGTAGAAGGCCCGGGCCGGCTTGTTGGCGGTGACCATGCAGAGGTGCACGGCCGGCACGCCCCGGCGGTGCAGGGCGTCGAGGAACGTCAGCAGCAGCGCCCGCCCGTAGCCGCGGCCCTGCCACGGCGGGAGCAGGTCGATGTGCAGATGCGCGGGATAGGCGGCGACCTCGGGGACGAGCATCCGCTCGGGGTGGTGCAGAAGGGCGACCATCTCGTCGTCGGGCGTCTTCGGGTCGCCCGGTGACCCGCCCGGCTCGGGATGGCGGCTCGCGACCAGCGGCAGCCACGTCAGCCGGAAGTCCTCGACGAACCGGGGCGTGTCCGCGGTGCCGAGGACGTACCCGACGGCCTGTCCCCGTCCGTCGTCCAGGACGAAGGCGAGGTCCGGTTCGAGATGGACGTACGGCGCCGCGAAGATCGCCGGGAAGATGCCGGGGTCGGCGTAGACGGGACGGCTGTCCTGGCCGACGTGGGCGGTGCGGACGCAGATCTCGTCGAGGGCGTGGCGGTCGGAGGGACGGTAGGGGCGTACGGCGGGTTCGCCGGGCGGGGCGGGCGGGACGGGCGGGACGGTCGCTGAGGTCATCACCGCATCCTGCCCAGTCGGCAGTGCTCCGACAAGCCGCGTCGGTGAGGGCGCACAAGGGCGTACAGCCGGGGACGTGTCCCGCCGCGTGCCGTCAACTCCCGGCCCGGTGCCCCCGATCGGCCCCTTGCCCTGTACACGCACCGCTAGCGTGCCGCCCATGACGACGACACCCGCCGCGCACGCCGGCCGCGAGGACTTCGGAGCACCCCCCCGATTCGCCGACGCCCTGCGGGAGCCGGGACACGACGGTGTGCGGGCCGCCGCCGGTACCCCGCACACCGTCTTCCCCATGGCACCGGGGGAGCTCGTCGCCCACGCGGGCGCCACGGTGGTGGACGTGCGCGAGCGCACCCCGTGACCCCGCTGGTCACCGCGGCCGTGCTGCTGGCCGCCGTCACGCACGCCGGCTGGAACGCCATCGCCCACCGGATCACCGACAAACTCGTCGGGTTCACCCTGATCGCGGGCGGCGGATCGGTCATCGGGCTGGCCATGATCCCGTTCGTGCCGGTCCCGGCGGCGGGGGCGTGGCCGTATCTGGCGGTCTCGGCGGTCGTCCACCTCGCCTACTACGCGCTGCTGATGAGGTCCTTCCGGCTCGGCGACTTCGGGCAGGCGTATCCGATCGCGCGCGGCACCGCGCCCCTGGTCGTCACCCTGCTCGCCGCCGTCTTCGCGGGCGAGGTGCCCGACGGGCGGGCCGCGGCCGGTATCGCCCTGTCCTGCGCCGGGCTGACCGGCGTGGCCCTGTGGGGGCTGCGCGGACGACGGCCCCACTGGGCGGCGATCGGGGCCGCGCTGGCGACGGGGCTGACCATCGCCGCGTACACCGTCGTCGACGGGCTGGGCGTACGCGCCTCCGGGTCCTCCCTCGGCTACATCGCCTGGCTGATGGCGGTGGAGGGCGTGGCGATCCCGGCGTACGCCCTCACCCGCTGGCGCGGGCAGTTCCTCACCGTCCTCCGGCCGTTCGCCGGTCTCGGACTGCTCGGGGCCGCCCTGTCCGTCTCGGCGTACGGACTGGTCCTGTGGGCCCAGACCAGAGCGGAACTCGCGCCGGTCGCGGCCCTGCGCGAGTCGTCGGTCATCGTGGGCGCGGCCATCGGGGCGGTGTTCTTCAAGGAGCGCTTCGGGGCGCCGCGGATCGCGGCGGCGGGGCTGCTGGTGGTGGGTATCGGGCTGATGCTGCACGCCGGGTAGGCGCCACGGCCGTACCGCCACGGCCGTCCCCGCCCTGGATGTCCCCGCCCCGGCCGTCACCGGCACCCGTCCCGGCGAGGCCGTGCGTCGGCGGGTTCGCGGGAGCACTCTGGAAGCAGGGGTTCCAGTGTGTTCCGGTGTTCGGTGTTCGGAGGTGGTCGTCATGACGCACACCGTTGTGGGATGGCACATCGAGCTGGAGTTCCAGGAGGATGATCAGCGTACGAGGGCGGCCGCGATGGTGCGCCTGCCCGACGGCACCGAGGTACGGACGCACGGGCACGCCAGCCGCCACCACACCGACGCGAACCAGCCGAGGGTGGGGGAGGAGATCGCCGCGGCCCGCGCCCTGAACGAGCTCGCGATGCGGCTGCTGACGAAGGCGCACGGGGAGATCGACGAGGAGTCCGGCCGGACGTCCCACCCGATCAACGTCTGAGCCGCGCTCCCGCTCCCGCCGCCGCCCGCACCGCTCGGACCAGGGCCTGCGCCCGCGGATCCGCCGTCACCGTCTTGCGGAAGCCGTTGGTGACGTACCCGAAGGCGATGCCGGTCTCCGGGTCGGCGAAGCCGAGGGCGCCGCCGCGGCCCGGGTGGCCGAACGAGCCGGGGCCGAGGAACGGCGACGCGCTGCCGTGCAGCATGTAACCGAGGCCGAAGCGGGTGTTGACCACCAGGACGCGGTCCGCTCCCGCCGACTCCTCGGCGCGGGCCGCCGCCAGCGTGGCCGGGTCGAACAGCCGCGCGCCGTCGACCTCGCCGGTCAGGGCCGCGTAGAAGCGGGCCAGTGCGTCGGCCGTCGCGATGCCGTTGGTCGCGGGCAGGGCCGCCGCGCGGTACGCCGGGTCGTTCTGGTCGGGGAAGGGCGTGATCGCGGCGAAGGCCCGGCGGGTGAGGGAGTCCGGATCGTCGTAGGCCTCGGTGACCGAGCGCTTCGGGCGGACGCGCAGTCCCGCCCCGGTGGCCGGCTCGGGTGCCTCGATCCGGCCGACCCGGCCCGTGCGGCCCGCCGCCTCCTCCGCCGCCGGCAGGCCCAGCCACAGGTCCAGGCCCAGCGGTCCGGCGATCTCGGCCGCGATCCACTCGCCGGTGCCCTGCCCGGTCACGCGCCGCACCAGCCCGTCGAGCATCCAGCCGTACGTCAGGGCGTGGTAGCCGTGGTCCGTGCCCGGTTCCCACACGGGGGCCTGGGCGGCGACCGCCTCGGGGCCCCGGCGCGGGTCCAGGGCCTCCTCCGGCGTGATCGGGCGGTCGAGCAGCGGCAGACCGGCCCGGTGGTTCAGCACGTGCCGCACCAGCACCCGGTCCTTGCCGTGCGCCTTGAACTCCGGCCAGTACTCGCCCACCGGCGCGTCCAGGTCCAGCTCCCCGCGCCGGTACAGCATCAGCGGTACGGCGGCGGCGACGCCCTTGGTCGCCGAGCGGATGACCTGGGCGGTGCCGCGCTGCCAGGGCTCGGTCCCGTCGACGTCCCTGGCCCCGCCCCACAGGTCGACGACCCGGCGCCCGTCCCGGTACACGACAACCGCCGCGCCCCGCTCCCCGAGCACCTCGAAGTTCCGCGCGAACGCGTCCCTGACCGGCTCGAAGCCCTCGGCGACTGTGCCGTTCACGTCCACGTCCGCGCTCCTCGTTCCGCTGTGCCGTTCGTCTGCCTCAGCCAAGCAGAACCGGCACGTCGATGTTCCCGCGGGTCGCGTCGGAGGACGGGCGGACCTCACGCGCCCATGGTCACGGACCGCGGGTCGAATCCGAACGGCAACTCCAGCCGGTGGGCCCGCATCAGCGCGTCGTCGGAGAGCAGCTCGCCCGTCCTGCCGTCCGCGGCGATGGTGCCCTCGCTCAGGATCAGCGCGCGGGGGCACAGCTCCAGCGCGTACGGCAGGTCGTGCGTGACCATCAGGACGGTCACGTCCAGCGAGCGCAGGATGTCGGCGAGTTCGCGGCGGGAGGCGGGGTCGAGGTTGGAGGACGGCTCGTCCAGGACGAGGATCTCCGGCTCCATGGCGAGGACGGTCGCCACCGCCACCCGGCGCCGCTGGCCGAAGGAGAGGTGGTGCGGGGGCCGGTTCTTGAACTCCGCCATGCCGACCCGCTCCAGCGCCCGGTCGACGCGTTCCTCCAGCTCCGGTCCCCGCAGCCCGGCCGCCGCCGGTCCGAAGGCCACGTCCTCCCGCACGGTCGGCATGAAGAGCTGGTCGTCCGGGTCCTGGAAGACGATGCCGACCTTGCGCCGGATCTCGGCCATGTGCTGCCTGCCGACGGGCAGCCCGGCGACCTTCACCGTGCCCGTGCCGCCGCTCAGGATGCCGTTGAGGTGGAGCACCAGGGTCGTCTTGCCGGCGCCGTTCGGGCCGAGCAGCGCGACCCGCTCGCCGCGCTCGACGCGGAAGTCGACGCCGAACAGCGCCTGGTGGCCGTCGGGGTAGGCGAAGGCGAGGCCCGAGACCTCGAGGGAAGCAGTCACAGGGCCCATCCCAACACGCAGACGACGAGGGCGGCGGACGGCAGGGCGAGGGCGTACGACCACTGCGCCCGGGACGCGGTCACCTCGTCGATGACCGGCATCGAACCGGCGTACCCCCGGCTGATCATGGCCAGGTGCACCCGCTCCCCGCGCTCGTAGGAGCGGATGAACAGCGCGCCGGCCGACTTCGCCAGCACCCCCCAGTGCTTGACGCCGCTCGCCTCGAAGCCCCGCGACTCCCGCGCGATGCGCATCCGCCGCATCTCGTCCGCGATCACATCGCCGTACCGGATCATGAAGGACGCGATCTGTACGAGCAGCGGCGGGAGCTTCAGCCGCTGGAGGCCCAGCAGCAGTTCGCGCAGTTCGGTCGTGGAGGCGAGGAGGACCGAGGCGGCGACCCCCAGGGTGCCCTTGGCCAGCACGTTCCAGGCACCCCACAGGCCGTTCACGCTCAGCGACAGACCCAGCACCTCGACCCGCTCGCCCTCCGCGACGAACGGCATCAGCACCGCGAAGGCCACGAACGGGACCTCGATCAGCAGCCGCTTGAGCAGGAAGCCGGCGGGCACCCGGGCCGCGTACGCGACGCCGGCCAGCAGCACGGCGTACAGGCCGAACGCCCACATCGCCTCCCGCGGGGTCGACACCACGACCACCACGAAGGCGAAGACCGCCGCGAGTTTCGTGTGCGGGGGCAGGGCGTGCACGGGCGAGTGCCCGTGCCGGTAGAGCCTGTGCGCGTGCCCGGCGCCCATGTCAGACGTCCGTGCTCACGGGGGAGGCGTCGCCGCTGCGGCGCCTGCGCACCGCCCAGAACACCGCGCTGCCGGCGACGACGGTGACGCCGACGCCGATCACGCCCGCGAGACCGCCGGACAGCCGGGCGTCCTCGACGTCCTTGACGCCGTAGTCGGCGAGCGGGGAGTCGGAGACCGCGTGCTCCTCGGCCCTGCGGTCGATGCCCTTGTCGGCGGCGACCTTCTCCAGGCCGTCCGGGTCGGCGGAGGCGTAGAAGCTGACGAATCCGGCCAGGACCAGGGAGGTGACCAGGCCGGTGATCCACAGCCCCCGGTGGGAGCGGGCGGCCACCGGGGCCGGCTCGGCCGCCGGCGCGTCCACCAGCTCGCCGTTCACCCGCAGCTTCAGCTTCTGCTCAAGGCCCCGGGCGCCGTACACCAGGTCCGGGCGTACGGCGATGACGGCGCCGACGGTGGCCGCGGTGATCGCGGCCTCACCGACGCCGATCAGGACGTGCACGCCGATCATCGCGGTGGCGACCTTGCCGATGGCGACGTCGGTGGTGCCGCCGACGGCGTACAGCAGGGTGAAGGCGAGGGCCGCGGCCGGGACCGAGAGGAGGGCCGCGACGAAGGAGGCCACGGTGACGGAGCGCCTGCCGCGCGGCAGGATCTTCACCAGCCCGCGGAAGACGACGTACGCGACGACCGTCGTGACGATCGCCATGTCCGTGATGTTCACGCCGAGCGCGGTGAGACCGCCGTCGGCGAAGAGGATGCCCTGCATGAGCAGGACCACGGAGACGCACAGGACCCCGGTGTAGGGGCCGACGAGAATCGCCGCGAGGGCGCCGCCCAGGAGATGTCCGCTGGTCCCCGCCGCGACGGGGAAGTTGAGCATCTGCACCGCGAAGATGAACGCGGCCACCAGGCCGGCCAGCGGCGCGGTGCGTTCGTCGAGTTCGCGGCGCGCGCCGCGCAGGCTCACCGCGACGGCGGCCGCGGCGACGACTCCGGTCGCGGCGGAGAGGGGGGCGTCTATGAATCCGTCAGGCACATGCACCGTTCGATGATAGTGGCTTGTTGCGAACGGCTTGCAAGAGCACTGTCACGGGAAGAGCAAGAGCACTGCCACGGGAAGAGCGCGGGAAACGTCATCCGGGCGTGAGGAAGAGCATCTCCGCTCCCGGGGGCGCGATCCGGGAAATGTGCGACATTGGAGAGGGAGTGGATGCACAGATTCCACACAGGTCACGCTGCGTGAGAGGGCCGTCACGATGTCCGTAGTCGAACAGTACGCGCGAGCTCACATCGTGACGGACGCCGACGTCCCACGAGAAGGGGACGAGGCCGTCCCGGTCGTCCTGCGCTACGACCCCGACACCGACCCGCGTTCGGTACGGGTCCGGCTGCCCGGTTCCCCCGAGTGGACCTTCTCCCGCGCGCTCCTCGAACAGGGCCTGCGCACCCCGGCCGGCAGCGGTGAGGTCCGCGTGTGGCCGTGCGGGCGCGTCCAGGCCGTGGTCGAGTTCCACTCCGCGCAGGGCGTGTCGGTGGTGCAGTTCGAGACGAAGACGCTGCTCCGGTTCCTGCGGCGGACGTACACCGCCACCCCCGTGGGGTCCTGACCCCGCCTCGGAGGCCGCGACCGCCCTCGGATCCCGCGGGCGGTCAGCCGCCCAGCTTCAGCAGCGCCGCCACGATCGGGCCCGCCGTCTCCCCGCCGTGGCCGCCCTGCTGGACCACACCCGCCGCCGCGAGGTCGCCGCGGTAGGCGGTGAACCAGCCGTTCGGCTTCTTCTGGCCGTCGACCTCCGCCGAACCGGTCTTCGCGCCGGTGTTCCCGGTGACCCCGGACATCGCCTCGGCCGCCGTGCCGGAGGCCGCCGTGTACGACATCAGCTCCCGCAGCTGGGACAGGGTGCCCGCGGACATCGTGCGGGAGGCGGTGGCGAGCTTGCGGTCGTCGACCGCCGGGGACACCAGGTAGGGCTGCCTGAAGGTGCCCGACGCGACGGTCGCCGACACCGACGCCATGTTCAGCGGGTTCATCCGGACCCCGCCCTGGCCGATCAGCGAGGCCGCCATCTGGGCCGCGCTCTGCACCGGCACCGACCCGTCGAAGGTCGGTACGCCGATGGCCCAGTTGTTCAGCCCCAGCCCGAACACCTGCTGGGCCTGCTCGGTCAGGTCGTCGTCGTCCAGCTTGGGCGCCTGGCTGATGAAGGCCGTGTTGCAGGAGCGGGCGAAGCTCGCCTTGAAGGTGCCGCCCTTGATCTCGAACTTGTCGTCGTTCTGGAACTTCCAGCCGCCGTACGTGAAGTACTTCGGGCAGGGGTGCGCCTTGTCCGCAGAGGCCAGGCCCTTCTCGATCAGCAGCGAGGAGGTGATGACCTTCATCGTGGAGCCCGGGGCGAGGGAGCCCTGGAAGGCGGTGTTGAAGCCGTGCGAGGCGTTCGCGGCGGCCAGGATCTCGCCGGTCGACGGACGCACCACCACCACCGAGGACCGGGCCTTCCTGGCGACCTGCCGCTCCGCCGCCGCCTGGAGCTCCGGGTCCAGGGTCGTCTTCACCGTGCCCGGCGTGCCCTTGCTCAGCTCCAGCAGCGTCTTGTCGGATGCCTTCGACGCCTTTGACGCTTTCGACGACTTCGCGGACGTGCCGCGGACCACGCGCAGCTCGATGCCCGCCTTGCCGCCGGCCGTCTTGCCGTACTTCTCGCGCAGCCCGTCCAGCACCGTGCCCAGGGACGGGTAGGCGGCGGTGGTGAGCTCGCCGCCGTCCCGGTCGACCGCCTTGATCGGCGGCGTCCCGGACGCTCCGGTGACCAGGGTGTCGCCGTCCCGGAGATCCGGGTGCACGACGGAGGAGCGCCAGTCGACCCGCGGTTTCCCGTCGGTCTCGGAGCGGACGACGGTGAGCGCGCTGTCGTACGCCAGCGGCTTCTCGGTGCCCTTGTACGACACCGTGGCCCTGACGGAGAAGGGCACCTTGGCGCCGGTGCGGGTGCCCGGGGTGAGCGTGACGTCCTTGATGCGGGCGTCCTTGGTGTAGCCGGTGAGGAGGGCGGCGGCCGCCTCGGTGTCGTCCGTGGCGGCGGCGGCCCGGGGGACCCTGCCCTGCTGCCAGGCCGTGAGGAACGTCCGGGCCGTGGTGGTGACCTCGGCGGCCGACAGGGGACCGCTCGGGATCTCCTTCGTCTTCTGCCCGGCGCTCGCGGACGGCGTCTGCGGCCGGTCGTCGGCGGCGGCCCCGCCCCCGTACAGCGCGTAGCCGCCGAAACCGGCGCCGCCGACGACCGCGGCGATCAGCCCGCCGACCACGGCGGGCCTGGTGTTCCGTCGCCCGGCGACACGCCTTCTGTTACCCACAGCCTTCGTTCCTCCGCGAAATCCCCAGGGTCACCGTTGCCCTCGATCATGCCAACGACGATCACCACCCTAGAGTCCCGTGCTGTGCGGAGGACCTCAGCCGGCGGCTCGTAGCACAGCTGCGACAATCGGGCCGGCCGCGTCGCCGCCGTGGCCGCCCTCCTGGGTCATGGCCGCCGCCGCGACATCGCCCCGGAAGCCGGTGAACCAGCTGTCGGACACGGCCTGCCCGTCCACCTCGGCGGAACCGGTCTTCGCGCCGATGTCCCCGCCGAGCCCGGCCATCGCCTGCGCGGCGGTGCCCTGGGTGGCGGTCAGCCGCATCATCTGCTTCAGCTGGGCGGCCGTGTCGTACGGCAGTCCCTTGGCGGTGGCCAGCTCGCGGCCGTCGAGCTTCGGCGACACCAGGTAGGGCTGGCGGAAGGCGCCGGTGATGGCGGTGGCCGTCACGGAGGCCATGTTCAGCGGGTTCATCTGGACCTGGCCCTGGCCGATCGCGTTGGCCGCGCGGTCGGGTCCGCTGATCGGGGGGACCTTGCCGTCGAAGGAGACGATGCCGGTCTTCCAGTCCAGACCGAGGCCGAACCGCGTCTGGGCCTCCGTGGTCAGCGACTCGTCGGTGAGCGGTTTCTCGTCGATCAGCTTGACGAAGGCGGTGTTGCAGGACCGCATGAAGCTGTTGGCGAGCGTGGCGTCGAGGTCGGGCTTCATGCCCGTGAGGTTCTTGAAGGTCTGGCTCTGCCAGACGGCGCTGTCCTCACAGGGCGCCGGACCGTTCATCGAGGTCACGCCGTTGTCGATGAGCATCGCCGCGGTGATGATCTTCATGGTGGAGCCGGGCGCGACCGTGCCCTCGAAGGCCGCGTTGAAGGCGTCCTCGCGGTGGTTCGCCACCGCCAGCACCTCACCGGTGCTGGGCTGGACGGCGACCACCGACGACTGGGCGTACTGCTTGACCGCCTTCTCGGCCGCGGCCTGCGCGCCCGCGCTGAGCGTCGTCCGCAGCTTGCCCGGCGTGCCCTCGGCCAGGGTCACCAGCGGGGTGTCGGCGGCGCCCTCATCGGCGTGCCGGATCACCAGTTCGGTCCCGGGGGTGCCGCCCGCCTTCTCGCCGTACTTGGCGCGCAGGGCGTCCAGGACCGGACCGAGCGACGGGTACTTCTCCTTCGTCAGCACGGTCCCGTTCCGGTCCACGGCCTCGACCGGCGGGTTCGCCGACTCCTCGGTGACCAGGGTGTCGTCGCGCCGCAGCTGGGGATGGACCACCGAGGGCTGCCAGTCGACCAGCGCCCGCCCGGTGCTGACCCCGCGCACGACGGTCAGCTCGCTCTTGTACGTCAACGGCTTCGACTTGCCGTCGTAGGACACCTTCGCCTTCACCGTGAAGGGCACGGTGGCACCGGACGCCGTATCGGGCGTGATCTTCACGTCGCCGATGTGGGCGGTCGTGCCGTACGCCGTCAGCAGGGCCTCGGACGCCTCGGCGTTGTTCGTGTACGCCGCCGCGTCGACCGCCTGCCCCTTCTCCCAGGCCGCGAAGAAGGTGGCCGTCGTCTCCTTGACCTCGTCCGCGCTCGGCGGCCCGGTCCTGGCCGGCGCCGGTCCGGCCGCCCCCGCGCCCGTGTCGTCGTTCAGCGCCGACACGAAGTTGTACGTCCCGTACCCGGCCCCGCCCACCATCACGACGAACACACCGCCGACGACGGCGGCCTTCACCCCCCTGCCCATAAGGCGATCCCCTCCCGTTGCCCCGTTGGTGTCTCGCACTGTACGGGGGAGGTGTGACAGGAGGGACGGGGATTTTCAGATTGTCAGACCCAGGTATCCAGCCACATACGTGAACGCCACTCGTCTATCGGGATGGCGGTGCCGGTGAAGATCGGCCAGAAGTAGATGAAGTTCCAGGCGATCAGGAGGACCAGGATGCCCGCGCCGGTCGCGCCGGCCACGCGGCGGGTCTCGGTGGAGCCCGGGGGGCCGATGATCGCGCCGAGGAGCATGGCGACGGCCAGGCAGAGGAACGGGACGAAGACGATCGTGTAGAAGAAGAAGATCGTGCGCTCCTGGTAGAGGAACCAGGGGAGGTAGCCGGCCGCGATGCCGCACGCGATCGCGCCCGCCCGCCAGTCCCGGCGGAAGAACCAGCGCCACAGGACGTACAGGATCGCGAAGCAGCCCACCCACCACAGCAGCGGCGTGCCGATCGCCAGCACCTCGCGGGCGCACTTCTCGCCCGCGTCGACGGGGCAGCCGTCCTTGCCGGGCGCGGGGGACTCGTAGAAGTACGAGACCGGGCGGCCCGTGACGATCCAGCTCCACGGGTTGGACTGGTAGGTGTGCGGCGAGGAGAGGTTGATGTTGAACTGGTAGACCTCGTGCTCGTAGTGCCACAGGCTGCGCCACCAGTCCGGGAGGAGCCACGACCAGCTGCTGCCCTTGCCGTCGGTCGCCGCCCAGTTGCGGTAGTAGCCGCCCTTGCCGTCCGCCGGGGACAGGATCCAGCCCAGCCAGGACAGCACGTACGTGGCGATCGCGACCGGCACGGTGGCCACGAAGGCCAGGCCCAGGTCCCGGCGGAGCACCGCCGCGTACGGGCGGCCCGCGCCCGCGACCCTGCGCGAGCCGACGTCCCACACCACCGCGAGCACGCAGAACGCGGCCAGGACGTAGAAGCCGTTCCACTTGGTGCCGATCGCCAGGCCCAGCATCAGGCCCGCCAGCCAGCGCCACGGGCGCCAGCCGAAGCGGGTGGTCTCGGCGATGTGCGCGTCGGGGCGGACCCGGCCGTCCGCGTCCGCCGGGAGCGCGGCCGCGAGTCTCTCCCGTGCCCGGTCCCGGTCGATCAGCAGGCAGCCGAACGCGGCCAGCACGAAGAACATCAGCACGCCGTCGAGCAGCGAGGTGCGGGCCATCACGAAGGCCAGGCCGTCCACCGCCATCAGCGCGCCCGCGAGGCAGCCGAGGAAGGTGGAGCGGAACAGGCGGCGGCCGATCCGGCACAGCATCAGGATCGACAGGGTGCCGAGCAGCGCGGTCATGAACCGCCAGCCGAACGGGTTGAACCCGAACATCAGCTCGCCGAGCCCGATGACGTACTTGCCGACCGGCGGGTGCACGACGTACGCCGCGTCCGTCGGCACCGGCACGTTCCCGCTGCCCGACAGGATCAGGTCGTTGACGTTCTTGTCCCAGTTGACCTCGAAGCCGCGGTGGACGAGCGCCCACGCGTCCTTGGCGTAGTACGTCTCGTCGAATATCACCGCCTTCGGGCTGCCCAGGTTCCAGAACCGCAGGACCCCCGCGAACAGGGTCACCAGCAGCGGACCGCCCCAGCCGGCCCACCGGGTCAGCCGCCCGGCGAGCGGCTCGGCCACTCCGAAAACCTGCCACAGCCGCGGGCTGGGCCGCACGTACGGCGGCACCAGGCGGTCGCGTACGTCGCTTGTGGGCTCCGCCGTGTATCCGAAGCGGCGCAGCCGCAGCTGCCACGACGGCCGCTGGTCCTGGGGGGCCTGGTCCTGCCGGGTGTCCGTGGAGGACGCGGTACTGGTCACCGCGCCATCGTAGGGAACCGCGCTGTGTGCGTCCCGCGCATGGGGCGCAGAGGCGCGGATACGTTCCGGTCCGGGAGGCCGGGCGGGGGCGGGCCCGGCCTGCCGGGGAGGAGATGCGTCCGCGTTCCCCGGGCCCTGGGAGGATGGGAGCGTGACAGTTACGCCCGGAACCCTGGTCCTCGCCGGCACCCCCATCGGTGACACCTCCGACGCCCCGCCCCGGCTCGCCGAGGAGTTGGCCGGTGCCGACGTCGTCGCCGCCGAGGACACCCGGCGGCTGCGGCGCCTCACGCAGGCCCTGGGGGTGACGCCCAAGGGACGCGTGGTGTCGTACTTCGAGGGCAACGAGGCAGCCCGGACGCCCGAGCTGGTCGAGGAGCTGGTGGGCGGCGCCCGGGTGCTGCTGGTGACCGACGCGGGGATGCCGTCCGTGTCGGACCCCGGCTACCGGCTGGTCGCGGCGGCCGTGGAGAAGGGCATCCGGGTCACCGCCGTACCGGGACCGTCCGCGGTGCTCACCGCGCTCGCGCTGTCCGGGCTGCCCGTCGACCGGTTCTGCTTCGAGGGGTTCCTGCCGCGCAAGGCGGGCGAACGGCTGTCCCGGCTGCGGGAGAACGCCGACGAGCGCCGCACGCTCGTCTACTTCGAGGCCCCGCACCGGCTCGACGACACCCTCGCCGCGATGGCCGAGGTGTTCGGCGCCGACCGGCGGGCCGCCGTCTGCCGCGAACTGACCAAGACGTACGAGGAGGTCAGGCGCGGCGGGCTGGGGGAGCTGGCCGCGTGGGCGGCGGAGGGCGTACGGGGAGAGATCACCGTCGTCGTGGAGGGGGCTGCGGAGCGCGGTCCCGAGGAGCTCGACGCCGGGGAACTCGTGCGGCGGGTGCGGGTGCGCGAGGAGGCGGGGGAGCGGCGCAAGGAGGCGATCGCCGCGGTGGCCGCGGCGGCGGGCCTGCCGAAGCGGCAGGTCTTCGACGCGGTGGTGGCGGCGAAGCACTCCGCGGGGTGAGCGGGGCAGCGGGGCGGGGCGCGTGTCCTACGGCCTGGTAAAGGACCACCGGCGATAAGGCAAAGCGCCGCCCCTGGCCGGGAGCGTTGCGGCAAGGGAAGGCCAAATCGGCTTCAACACTCGGCAGGTCGGCTGCCTCCACGCCCGCGCGGGCGTCCACTGGGTGCAGGGACGTACGTCCCTGCCTCCGGCGGACAAGAGGAGCTGGCATGAGTGGGACCGCCGTCGTTCACGAGTCGTATTCCTTCGCCTGCATGCGCTGCGGGCACGGCTGGGAGCAGTCGTACGCGATAGAGCACCACGTCGACGGCGACGGGCGGGAGTTCGTGCGGTACGTGGTGGACGGGCAGGTCGTGCCCTCTCCGCTCTCCAGGCCCACCTGCGCGAACTGCGACCACCACGTCGTACGGATCATGCGGCCGGGCCGGGTCGCGTCGGCCCGCGACGCGGCGCGCTCGCGGCACCGCACGCCGTCCGCCGGGCCGGCGCAGGCACCCACGGCCGGGGCGGAGCAGCACGGGGAGCACGGGGAGCACGGGGTGCACCACTGGCAGCTGTCCGATCTCCTGCACCCGTTCCAGCGCAGGGCGAGCTGACCCGCACCGCGACCGGCGGCGGCATGCCCCTTTCGTAGGATCGGGGCATGCCTGCGAACGCCACCGACAAGAACGCCGCCCCGCCGCCGCCGAAGCCCCTGCGGGTGCCGGTCGCCGACTCCCACACCCACCTCGACATGCAGGCGGGGACCGTGGAGGAAGGGCTCGCGAAGGCCGCGTCGGTCGGGGTGACCACGGTCGTGCAGGTGGGGTGCGACGTACGCGGCTCCCAGTGGGCCGCCGAGACGGCCGCGCGGTACGACGCCGTGCACGCGACCGTCGCCCTGCACCCCAACGAGGCGCCTCGGATCGTGCACGGCGACCCGGACGGCTGGTCCCGGCAGGGCGCGCGGCAGCCGGGCGGCGACGCGGGCCTCGACGAGGCGCTCGCCGAGATCGACCGGCTGGCCGGGCTGCCCCAGGTCAAGGGCGTCGGCGAGACGGGCCTCGACCACTTCCGCACCGGGCCCGAGGGCAAGGAGGCGCAGGAGAGGTCCTTCCGCGCCCACATCGAGATCGCCAAGCGGCACGGCAAGGCCCTGGTCATCCACGACCGCGACGCCCACGCCGACGTCCTGCGCGTGCTGAAGGAGGAGGGCGCCCCGGAGCGGACCGTCTTCCACTGCTACTCCGGGGACGCCGAGATGGCGGAGATCTGCGCCGGCGCCGGATACTTCATGTCCTTCGCCGGCAACGTCACCTTCAAGAACGCCCAGAACCTGCGGGACGCCGTGGCGGTCGCCCCCCTCGAACTGCTCCTGGTCGAGACGGACGCCCCGTTCCTCACCCCCGTGCCGTACCGCGGACGGCCCAACGCCCCGTATCTCATTCCGGTCACGGTGCGCGCGATGGCCGCCGTGCGCGGCGCCGACGAGGACGCGCTGGCGTCGGCACTCGCGGCCAACACCGCACGCGCGTTCGGCTACTGACCCGCTGCCGATCCGTCACCGACCCACCCGGACGCGACGCTCGGTAGTCGCGTCGCTTTGGAGAGTGACGGCCGCTCCGCTAGGTTCTGGGGGCCCGATCCGGACCCCTCTGGACCCCTCCGGCCCCTGGAGCGTGTCGGCGTGAGCAACGCGCAGTACCAGACGTTCGAGCCGTACGGCCCCGGCCCGGCCCGCGGCGCGGAACCCGCCTGCGAGCCGGCGGCGTACGCCGCCGCGCACACCGGCGCGCACGCCGCCCCGCCCGCCGATCTGCACACCGCGCAGACGCTGGCGTACGGCGTGCACGTGACCCCGGCGGAGTACGAGGACACCTACCGGCCCGCTTACCAGGCGCCGGACGCGCCCGCGCCCGTCGCGCCCGGCGCCGGAGCGAGCGGGCGGGCCGCGCGCCGCCGCCGGGCCCGGTCCGCCGAGCGCGCCGACAGCACCGTGCGCCGGCTGCTCCCGCAGGCGCTGGTCGTCGCGTTCCTCGCCGGCGGCACCACCGCGTTCGTCGCCGAGGACAAGGCGGTCGAGCTGAGCGTCGACGGCAAGCCGCGCACCCTGCACACCTTCGCGGACGACGTCGCCGAACTGCTCGCGGAGGAGGGCGTGGACGTGGGGGCGCACGACGTGGTCGCGCCCGCTCCCAGTGAGGCGCTCGTCAGCGGTGACGAGGTCGCGGTGCACTACGGGCGCCCCGTACGGCTCACGATCGACGGTCAGCGGCGCGAGGTGTGGACCACGGCGCGCACGGTGGCAGGGGCGCTGCGGCAGGTGGGGGTGCGGGCGGAGGGCGCGTACCTGTCCGTCTCACGCTCCCAGCGGATCGGGCGGCAGGGGCTCGCGCTGGACGTGCGCACCGAGCGCTCGGTGACGGTCATGGCGGACGGCCGGGCCCGCACCATCCGCACCAACGCGGCGACCGTGCGGGAGGCCGTCGAGGAGGCCGGGATCACCCTGCGCGGCCAGGACACCACGTCCGTGGCGGCGGACAGCTTCCCGCGCGACGGACAGACCGTCACCGTGCTGCGGATCACCGGCACGAAGGAGGTCCGGGAGGAGCCGATCCCGTTCGACGTGCGGCGGACCGAGGACGCCTCCGTGTTCCGGGGGACCGAGGTCGTGGAGCGGGCCGGGCAGCCGGGGCTGCGGCGGATCACGTACTCCCTGCGGATCGTCAACGGCGTCAGGCAGAAGCCGCGGCGGATCAGGACCGAGGTGGTGCGGGAGCCGCGGGCGCAGCTGGTGAAGGTGGGGACGAAGCCGCTGCCCGCGTCCGTGCGGGGGGCGGACGGGCTGAACTGGCAGGGGCTCGCCGCGTGCGAGTCCGGGGGACGGCCGGGGGCGGTCGACCCCTCGGGGACGTACGGCGGGCTGTACCAGTTCGACACGCGGACCTGGCAGAGCCTGGGCGGGACGGGCCGGCCGCAGGACGCCCCGGCGGCCGAGCAGACGCTCCGGGCGAAGAAGCTGTACGTGCGGCGCGGGGCCAGTCCGTGGCCGCACTGCGGCGGGCGGTTGCGTGGCGGGGGGTGAGCGGCCCTTCGGTCCTGCGGCCCTGCGGTCCTGCGGTCTCCGTGAGGGGTGCCTTCCTCTGCCGGGCGGGAGGCGCCTCAGCGGTACGGCCGCCCGCAGCCGGACGCGGACGAAGGCGGCCGACGGTGCCCGTACCCTTGTCCCGTGAGCAGCAGCCCCGCCCCCGACGCCCTTCTCGGCCCCGCCGACGTCCGTGAACTCGCGGGCGCCCTCGGTGTGCGCCCCACCAAGCAGCGCGGCCAGAACTTCGTGATCGACGCGAACACGGTCCGCCGTATCGTCCGCACCGCACAGGTCCGCCCCGACGACGTGGTGGTCGAGGTGGGTCCGGGACTCGGCTCGCTCACCCTCGGGCTGCTGGAGGCGGCCGACCGCGTCACCGCCGTCGAGATCGACGACGTCCTCGCCTCGGCGCTGCCCGCGACGATCGCGGCGCGGATGCCGCAGCGGGCGGACCGGTTCGCGCTGGTGCACTCCGACGCCATGCGGGTGACCGAGCTGCCGGGCCCGGCCCCGACCGCGCTGGTGGCGAACCTGCCGTACAACGTGGCCGTACCGGTCCTGCTGCACATGCTCGACACCTTCCCGAGCATCGAACGCACCCTCGTGATGGTCCAGGCGGAGGTCGCCGACCGGCTCGCAGCCCCGCCCGGCTCCAAGGTGTACGGCGTCCCGTCGGTCAAGGCCAACTGGTACGCCGAGGTCAAGCGGGCCGGGGCGATCGGCCGCACCGTCTTCTGGCCCGCGCCCAACGTCGACAGCGGGCTCGTCGCGCTGGTGCGGCGGGCCGAGCCGCTGAAGACCACCGCCTCCCGGCGCGAGGTCTTCGCCGTCGTCGACGCCGCGTTCGCCCAGCGCCGCAAGACCCTGCGGGCCGCGCTCGCCGGCTGGGCGGGATCCGCGGCGGCGGCCGAGGCGGCCCTCGTCGCCGCGGGCGTGTCGCCGCAGGCACGCGGAGAGGCCCTGACGGTCGAGGAGTTCGCGCGGATCGCCGAGAACCGCGTCACCGAGAACCGTGTCACCGAGAACCGCGTCGGCGGGACCGAGGAGTCCGGCCGGTGAGCGTGACCGTTCGTGTCCCCGCCAAGGTCAACGTCCAGCTCGCGGTGGGCGCCGCCCGCCCGGACGGGTTCCACGACCTGGCCAACGTCTTCCTCGCGGTCGGCCTCTACGACGAGGTGACGGTGACCCCGGCCGCCGAGCTGCGCGTCACCTGCGCCGGACCGGACGCCGGCCAGGTCCCCCTGGACGGTACGAATCTGGCGGCGCGGGCGGCCGTCGCCCTCGCGGAGCGCCACGGTCTGGACGCCGCCGTGCACGTGCACATCGCCAAGGACATCCCCGTCGCCGGCGGCATGGCGGGCGGCAGCGCGGACGGCGCGGGGGCCCTGCTCGCCTGCGACGCGCTGTGGGGGACGGGCGCCTCCCGCGCGGAACTCCTCGACATCTGCGCCGAGCTGGGCAGTGACGTGCCGTTCAGTCTGGTGGGCGGGGCGGCGCTCGGGACCGGACGCGGCGAGAGGCTGCGGCCCCTGGAGGTCGGCGGGAGCTTCCACTGGGTGTTCGCGATGGCGGCGCGCGGGCTGTCGACGCCGGCCGTGTTCCGCGAGTTCGACCGGCTGGCCGAGGGCCGGGACATCCCCGGGCCCGTCGCCTCCCGGGACCTGCTCGACGCCCTCGCCAAGGGCGACCCCGACGCGCTCGCCGCCGCCGTCTCCAACGACCTCCAGCCCGCGGCCCTCTCCCTCTTCCCGGAACTCGCCGACACCCTCGCGGCCGGCCGGGCCGCCGGCGCCCTCACCGCGCTGGTCTCGGGCTCCGGTCCGACCACGGCGTTCCTCACCCGGGATCCCGAGTCGGCGACGCGGGTGGCGGAGGCGCTGCGGGCGTCGGGCACCTGCCGAACCGTCCGCACGGCGTCGGGGCCGGCGCCGGGGGCGACGATCACGTCCGGCCCCCTGCCGTAGGGTCCGCGCCGCGCCCGCCCGCCGGCCGCTGCGGGCCGCCGCCCCCAGACCCCCGCTTCGGCCCTGGAGGGGCCTGGCCCGCAGACGCCGGACGGGCTGCGAGCACGGGCGGCGCCCCCGGCGGGCGCGAGAGAACAGGCCCGCGGATGACCACCCGCCCCGCCGACTACCCTGGAGGGTCGAGCGTCCCCCCTGGCAGGAGAGTAATGGCCGTCAATCTGGTCAATGTCGAGAACGTCAGCAAGGTGTACGGCACTCGTGCCCTCCTCGACGGCGTGTCCCTCGGCGTCTCCGAGGGCGACCGGATCGGCGTCGTCGGCCGCAACGGCGACGGCAAGACCACCCTGATCCGCATGCTGGCCAAGCTGGAGGACACCGACACCGGACGGGTCACGCACTCCGGCGGCCTGCGCCTCGGCGTCCTCACCCAGCACGACTCCCTCGACCCGGCCGCCACCGTCCGGCACGAGGTCATCCGGGACCTGGCCGACCACGAGTGGGCCGGGAACGCGAAGATCAGGGACGTGCTGACCGGGCTGTTCGGCGGGCTCGACCTGCCCGGCTTCCCGCAGGGGCTCGACACCGTCATCGGCCCGCTCTCCGGCGGTGAGCGCCGCCGTATCGCGCTCGCCAAGCTCCTCATCGACGAGCAGGACGTCATCGTCCTCGACGAGCCCACCAACCACCTCGACGTGGAAGGCATCGCCTGGCTGGCGCAGCACCTGCGCGCGCGCCGCTCCGCGCTCGTCTGCGTGACCCACGACCGGTGGTTCCTCGACCAGGTCTGCACCCGCATGTGGGACGTCCAGCGCGGCACCGTCCACGAGTACGAGGGCGGCTACTCCGACTACGTCTTCGCGCGCGCCGAGCGGGAGCGGATCGCCGCGACCGAGGAGACCAAGCGGCAGAACCTGGTCCGCAAGGAGCTCGCCTGGCTGCGCCGGGGCGCGCCCGCCCGTACGTCCAAGCCGCGCTTCCGCGTCGAGGCCGCCAACGAGCTGATCGCGGACGTGCCGCCGCCCCGGGACAGCAGCGAGCTGATGAAGTTCGCCTCGTCCCGGCTCGGGAAGACCGTCTTCGACCTGGAGGACGTGACCGTCCAGGCCGGCCCCAAGGTGCTGCTCAAGCACGTGACCTGGCAGCTCGGTCCCGGCGACCGGATCGGTCTGGTCGGGGTGAACGGCGCCGGGAAGACCTCCCTGCTGCGGGCCATGGCCGAGGCCGCGTGGACGCAGGGCGAGAAGCAGCCGGTGGGCGGCCGGGTCTCCGTGGGCCGGACGGTGAAGCTCGCCTACCTGTCCCAGGAGGTCGGCGAACTCGACCCCGCCCTGCGCGTGCTGGAGGCCGTCCAGCAGGTGCGGGAGCGCGTCGACCTGGGCAAGGGGCGCGAGATGACCGCCGGTCAGCTGTGCGAGACGTTCGGGTTCAGCAAGGAGAAGCAGTGGACGCCGGTCGGCGACCTGTCCGGCGGTGAGCGGCGCAGGCTCCAGCTGCTGCGTCTGCTCATGGACGAGCCCAACGTCCTCTTCCTCGACGAGCCCACCAACGACCTCGACATCGAGACGCTGACCCAGCTGGAGGACGTCCTCGACGGCTGGCCCGGCTCGATGATCGTGATCTCCCACGACCGGTTCTTCGTCGAGCGGACCACCGACCGCGTCTTCGCCCTCCTCGGCGACGCCACCCTGCGGATGCTGCCGCGCGGCATCGACGAGTACCTGGAACGGCGCCGGCGGATGGAGGAGACGGCCGCCGCGTCGGCTCCCGTCCCGGCCGCGGACAAGGCCGTACCGGAGAAGAGCTCGGCGGACCAGCGCGCCGCCAAGAAGGAACTCCAGAAGATCGAGCGGCAGTTGGACAAGATCTCGGAGAAGCAGGCCAAGCTGCACGCCCGGATCGCGGAGAACGCCACCGACTTCGCGAAGGTGGCCCAACTCGACGCCGAACTGCGCGACTTGGCCGGTGAGCGGGACGAGCTGGAGCTGCGGTGGCTGGAACTCGCCGAGGACGCGTGAAGGGTGCGTGAAGGCGCATAACGGGGGCGTCACGGGCCGGTCCTCCCTTGGGAACAGGGGCGGAACCGGCCCGGTGCGTTGTCGGTGCCGAGTGATAGAAAGAGCCGTCTGAGAACTTTCTGAGTACGACTCTGGGTCACCACATGCCTCAGGGCGTGGCTAAAAATCAGTGATGGAACGGGGGAACGCGCTGATGGCACAGCCGCCCAACCAGCCGCCGCAGGGTGGCTTCGGAGCGCCGCAGGACCAGCCGCCGCAACCGCAGCAGCAGCCGCAGCAGCCGCCGCAGCAAGGCGGTTTCGGAGCACCGCAGACACCGCCGCCGCCTCCGCAGGGTCCGCCGCCGGGTGCGCCGCAGCCCGGCTACGGCTATCCCCAGCAGCCGCCCGCCGCCCCGCAGCCGGGGGCACCGCAGGCCGGACCGTACGCCCAGCCGGGGCCGTACGGCCAGCCCCAGCCCGGCCCCTATGGCCAGCCGGGCCCCTACGGGCAGCCGCAGCCGGGACCCTATGGCCGGCCGCAGGGGTACGGCTATCCGCCGCAGCCCCAGTTCCCGGGTGCGCCCGGGACCCCGCCGCCCGGCTCCGGGAACCGCTTCAGGAGCAGGACCGCGATGATCGTCGGGGCCGCCGTGGCCGCGCTGCTCGTCATCGGCGGGACGGTGTTCGCGGTCGCCGGCGGTGGTGACGACGACAAGAAGCCGGTCGCCGGGAAGAGCGACGACCCCAAGCCCAGCGCCTCCGGCTCGTCGCCGGTCGACACCGGTGACGGCAGCGGCGCCGGCGGCGCGGACCCGGAGAACCTCAACGAGGGCCGCCAGGCCGGTGAGGCGAAGGTCCTCTGGTACAAGGAGGCGCCCGACGCGCCGTCCGACGGTGCCGACGCCCCCGGCATGTGGGTCACCGACAAGACGGCGGTGAAGGCGGCGTACAAGCAGCTCGTCGCCTACGGCGTCGAGGACGGCAAGCCGGCCTGGGACCCGGTCACGTTCCCGCAGAAGATCTGCGCGGTCACTCCGCAGCGGACGTCCGACGACAGGATCGTCGTCGCGTACATGAGCGGCACCAGCGACCGTGCCGAGTGCAACCAGCTCCAGCAGATCGACCTGAACACGGGAGAGCAGGGCTGGACCGGCGAGGTCGCGGACGGCGCGCTGTTCGACAGCACGCTCCAGATCGAGCTGTCCCTCAGCGGCAACACCCTGATGGTGGGCCGCTCGCAGTCCGGCACGGCGTACGACGTACGGACCGGCAAGAAGCTGTTCGACAAGAAGAAGTACGGCGACGCCTGCTTCCCGACCGCGTTCGCGGGCGGCGCCCGGCTGATCGCCGTCTCGTCCTGCGACGCCACCGGGGCGAACGAGCACGACGAGGTGCAGGAACTGGATCCCGCGACCGGCAAGGCCAAGTGGACCCAGAAGTTCGACAAGGGCTGGACGGTCGCGCGGCTCTACTCCGTCGACCCGCTGGTCGTCTACAGCACCAACGAGGACAAGAAGGCGTGGAACATCTCCGCGTTCAGCGCCACCGGCACGTTCCGTTCCCAGGTCGCCTTCGACGAGGACTTCGCCCCCGACTGCGGTCTGGCCATCCTCGCGCGTGACCTCCAGGGCTGCGAGGGCGTGGCCGTCGACGGCGACACGCTGTACCTGCCGACCCAGGCGACCAGCGGACCGAACGAGATCGTCGCGGTCGACCTCGCCACCGGCAAGGAGAAGTGGCGCGTCACGTCACCGACGGACGACTCGATGCTGCCGATCGAGGTGGAGGGCGGCAAGCTCATCGCGTACGTGGAGCCCTCGTACTCCGCGGGCGGCCGGATCGTGTCGATCGCGACGGGCGGTGGCAGCCACAAGCCGGCCAAGCTGCTGCAGAACCCGCAGAGCACCGCGCAGATCGAGAGCGGCTTCTTCTCGAAGGACGTCGACTGGGCCGACGGCCGCTTCTTCCTCTCGACCACGCGGCTGACCGGCAACGACGAATCGAAGGAGAAGTTGATGCTGGCCTACGGCAAGTGACCCTTCGCTTTCCCCTTCCCCTTCCCCTTCCGCTGTTCGTCGTCCCCGCCATCGAGGTACTCACGCCATGACCCAGCCGCCCCCTCCGCCGCCCAACCAGCCTCCGCAGCAAGGGGGGTTCGGTCCGCCGCAGGACCAGCCGCAGCAGCCGCAGTCGCCGCAGCAGCCTCCGCAGGCCCCGCAGGCCCCGCAGCCAGGACAGCCGCCGCAGGCGCCTCCGGGCGCTCCGCCGGCGCCGCCCGGCGGGCAGGGGCAGCCCGGTTACGGGTATCCCCAGCAGCCCCAGCCGCCGCAGGCACCTCCCGGGTACGGCTACCCGCAGCCAGGACAGCCGCCGCAGGCACCCCCCGGGTACGGCTACCCCGGCCAGGCTCCGCCTCCGTACGGCCAGCAGGCGCCCCCGCCGTACGGGCAGCCGAACCCGTACGGGCAGCAGCCCGGTTACGGCTATCCGCAGGCGAACATGCCGCTGCAACCGCAGCCGGGGCACCCCGGGGGCGGTGGCGGGCGGAAGGTCAACGCTCAGCTGGCCATCATCGTGGCGGCCGTCGTGGCGATCGCGCTGATCGTCGGCGGCGGTGTCTGGTACGCGTCCTCGTCCGGTGACGACAGCGGCAAGAAGGACGACACCGCCGGCACCAGCGGCGGCACCGGCGGCGGGGACGAGAAGGGCGGCACCGACGGCGGCACCGGCGGCACCACGGGCAAGGGCACGGAACGGGTGCCGGCCGACCCCGCCTCCCAGGTCCTCTTCCAGGTTCCGCAGCCCGAGGTCGACAAGGACACGACCATCTCGGTCTCCGGCTCCTGGGTCACCGACAAGGCGTACGTCAAGAGCGGCGTCGCCGAGATCGTCGGCCGCGACCTCGACAAGGGCACCGAGCTGTGGAAGATCAAGCTTCCCGGCCCGGTGTGCCAGGCCAGCCGCCACGCCACCGAGGACAACCTCACGGCCGTCCTCTACCAGCCCGAGATGCCGACGAAGAACCGCACCGCGGGCTGCAGCCAGGTCGCGGCGATCGACCTCGACGCGGGCAAGAAGCTGTGGACGAAGACGGCCACATCCGGTGACGAGCCGATCAACTTCGACAACGTCACCGTCAGCGCGACCACCGCCGCCGCGGGCAGCACCAGCGGCGGCGCCGCCTGGGACCTCTCCTCCGGCAAGCAGCTGTGGGCCCCGAAGGCGTCCGACACCTGCTACGACGCCGGATACGGCGGCGGCCAGAAGCTCGTGGCCGTCCGCAAGTGCGGTCAGTACGGCCAGCGTCAGCTGCACATCCAGACCATCGACCCGAAGTCCGGGAAGGTGATCTCCGAGTACAAGATGGACCCGGGCATCGAGTACGCCAGCGTGGTGTCCAGCGAGCCGCTGGTCGTGGCCGCCGACGTCGGCGACTCCGCGAAGGACGCCAGCGGCATCTCGGACTTCTTCTCCATCGACAACAAGACGGGCGAGCTGCGCACCCGTATCCCCGCGCCGGGCGACCAGTACGCCGCGGACTGCGAGGGCATCACCGAGATCGAGGCCTGTTCGAGCCTGGCGGTCGGCAACGACCGGCTCTACCTGCCGACCGAGGAGCACGACGGCACGGCCGAGTACAGCGACACCAACGAGATCGTCGCGATCGACCTGGCCACCGGGAAGACGACCGGCCAGCGGGTCGACGCGGGTGACGACTACACGTTCATGCCGCTGCGCATGGACGGCGCCAACGTGATCGCGTACAAGCGTGGGCCCTACAACAAGGGCGGCCAGATCGTCAGCATCGACGGCACCAGCTTCAAGGCGACCAAGCTGCTGGAGAACCCGGCCACGGAGTCGGTGCGGGAGGTGGAGCTGAAGATGTCCCCGCAGTACTCCGAGGTGCTGTACCACGACGGCCGGCTGTTCATGTCCCAGGTGTACGCGAGCGATCTCGGGAGCACGCCGGGGGAGAAGGAGTACCTGGTGATCGGGTTCGGCGCGAAGTGACGCGGGCGCCGGCGCGGGCGCGGGCGCGCGGAGGCCGCCCGGGCACCGGCGGTCCGTGCGCCCTGCCCTGATCCGTCCCCGGCTCCGTCCCCGGCCCCGTCCCTGTTCAGGGGCGGGGCCGTGCACTTACCGCTCGTCACCCTCGAATACGAGGAATTTCGGCGATCTGGGGCACTTCTCACCAGTAGGGGAAGCGCAACGTCGAACAAGCGTGTAGCTTCCGGGGGCATGAAGGGCGGGGGGAGCCGGGTGAGGGCCTCTGTCCGTGCGGACCAGTGGGCATCCATAGTGGGCAGCCATAGGGCGTCGTCCATGTCGATGGAGTTCCATTGGGGGGACTGGGGGGTTGCTCGATGGGAGTGCGGCTCATGGTGGTCGACGACCACCGTCTGCTCGCCGAGGCCTTGGCCTCGGCGCTGAAGCTGCGGGGGCACCGGGTGCTCGCCGCGGCGGCGCCTGCCGCGGGTGCGGCGGAACTGGTGATCAGCCGGTCGCCGGAGGTGTGCCTGCTGGGGACGGCCACGCCGGCCGAGCCCGGGATGTTCGACCCGGTGGTGAGGATCAAGCGGGAACGGCCGCAGGTCGCGGTGCTCGTGCTGGGGCCCGTGCCGAGTCCCCGGGGGATCGCGGCGGCGTTCGCGGCGGGGGCGTCAGGGTACGTGCGGCACGACGAGCGGATCGAGGGCGTCGAGCGCGCGATCATGAAGGCCCGGGCGGGGGAGGCGGCGGTGGCGCCGCAGTTGTTGCAGGGGGCGTTCAGCGAGCTGCTGAATCCCGCGGCCCAGCCGGATGACGAGGGGCAGCGGTTGCTGCGGATGCTGACGCCTCGGGAGGTCGAGGTGCTGGTCCGGGTGGCCGAGGGCGAGGACACCCGGCTGATCGCGGCCGGGATGGGGATCGCGCCGTCCACGGCACGTACGCACGTCCAGCGGGTGCTGATGAAGCTGGGGGTGGGGTCGAGGCTGGAGGCGGCGGCGCTGGCGGCACGGACGGGGTTGCTGGACCGGGCAGGCCCGGTGCGTCTGCCGTCGGCGGAGGCGGGGGAGTGAGCGGGGCGTAGGGAACGGGCAGGGGCCGGGTACGGAAACGGGAGCGGGCCGGGAAGGCGTACGGCTCCCGTCGCGACCGGGCGTGCCTGACCCCCGCCTCCCTGTCCTGACGGGCCGGACGGGTGAGGCGGGGGCGGAGCTCCCAGAGCCCTTACCGGGACGGGGTTTCCTCGTCCGGGGTCGGCGGGGCCACCGGGCGGAGCTTCAGCCAGACCAGGAAGAACACGCCCAGGGCGAGCATCGCCAGCCCGGTCCAGAGGTTGATGTTCACGCCCTGGGCCTTGTCGATCGCGGCGTCGTCGTCCGTGAGGCCGGCGATCGTCACGATGACGCCGTAGACGACGAACAGGCCCCCGATGATGCGGCGGATGTCGAAGAGGCGCGCGGCGGTCGCCGACTCGCTCTGGAGTGCGGTGACCTCCTGCTGGACGTTCTTGTCGGAGTATCCGGAGTGCTCGGTCATGGTTTCTCCATCCTCCCGCGATCAGAACGAGAACGGGATGTAGCAGGCGGCGGCCAGGATCACCGCGCCCCAGCCCAGCAGGGCCGGCTTGCGGTACCAGGCGTCGTCGCCGGCGGCGGGCGGCTCGGACATGCCGGGGGACGTGGTGCCGTAGACGAGGCCCTGGAGATCCCCGGCCGGCTTCGGTGCCGTGAAGAGCGAGACGGCGATCATGACGACGGCTCCGGCCACGAACCCGGCGATCGCGGAGACGAAGTTGGCGCCCTGGTCGGAGGGGATGTCGATGATGCCCTGCTTGTAGATCCAGAAGTAGTTCACCATCGCCGCCGTGGTGCCCGCGAGCAGGCCCCAGAAGCCGGACTTCATGGACGCGCGCTTCCAGAACATGCCGATGATGAAGACGACGAACATCGGGACGTTGAAGAAGGAGAACAGCGTCTGGAGGTAGCTCATGATGTTCGAGAAGGACGAGGCGAGGAACGCGGTGCCGATGGAGGCCAGCACGCCGATCGCCGTGATCAGACGGCCGAAGCGGACGTAGTACTCGTCCTCGCGGTCCCTCTTCACGTACTTCTGCCAGATGTCCGTCGTGAACACCGTGTTGAAGGACGAGATGTTGGCCGCCATGCCCGCCATGAACGCGGCCAGGAGACCGGTGACCGCGATGCCGAGGACGCCGTTGGGGAGCAGCGACTCCATCAGGTACGGGATCGCGTCGTTGTACTGGAGGTCCGAGCCGGCCGTGCCGATCTTCGGGACCAGGACGGCGGCGACCAGGCCGGGGATCATCACCAGGAAGACGATGAAGATCTTCGGGAACGCGGCGATGAGGGGGGTGCGCTGCGCCGCCGAGAGGTTCTTCGCGGACAGGGCCCGCTGCACCTCGGCGAAGTTCGTCGTCCAGTAGCCGAAGGACAGGACGAAGCCGAGGCCCAGGACGATGGTGAGCCAGT
Source organism: Streptomyces sp. NPDC003011 (assembly GCF_053591515.1). Classification (NCBI taxonomy): domain Bacteria; kingdom Bacillati; phylum Actinomycetota; class Actinomycetes; order Kitasatosporales; family Streptomycetaceae; genus Streptomyces; species Streptomyces sp. NPDC003011. Next base: position 112,489 of record NZ_JBSFTY010000006.1, on the reverse strand, counting down.
TGGCGCCCAGGGGGTTGTCGCTGCCGATGCCGGTGCCGCCCCAGGAGGTCATGAAGTCGGCGCCGCGGGTCTCGGTCAGGGAGTCGGACAGGCCGTCCCAGCCGCCGACCTTCTTCAGGCCGAGGATGGTGATCGGGATGAGGGCCGCCAGGATCACGAAGAACTGGAGGACCTCGTTGTAGATCGCGGAGGAGAGGCCGCCGAGGGTGATGTACGCCAGGACGAAGGCGCCGGCGACCACGATCGCGACCCATTCCGGCCAGCCGAGGAGGGCCTCGACGACGATCGCGAGGGCGTAGAGGTTGACGCCCGCGATCAGGATGGCGGCGAAGGCGAACAGGATCGAACTCAGCAGGTGTGCTGCCTTGTCGAAGCGCAGCAGGAGGAACTCGGGGACCGAGCGGACCTTGCTGCCGTAATAGAACGGCATCATCACCAGGCCGAGGAAGACCATGGCGGGGATGGCGCCGATCCAGTACCAGTGCGTGGTGTAGACGCCGTACTGCGCGCTGTTGGCCGCCATGCCGAGGATCTCGGTGGCGCCCAGGTTGGCGGCGATGAACGCGAGACCGGTGACCCAGGCGGGCAGAGAGCGGCCGGAGAGGAAGAAGTCGAGGCTGGTCTTCACCGAACGGCGGGCGGCGAAGCCGATGCCGAGGACGACGACGAAGTAGATGCCGAGGATCGTGTAGTCGAGCCAGTTCGTGGGGAGCCGCAGCTCGGCTGCCAGATGTGTGGGGGTCTGCATAAGTACTCGCTTCGTTGCGTGAACTGATCCGTGGCGGAACCTATGCCTCCGCGTTCGATGATTGAACACTCAGGTTGACGTTTTTTGTGTGATTGTGATGTTGACGGTCGTGGTGAGTTGTGTTTCGATGTGTTTGGTTCTGTTTGATGATTGAGTGGCTCGAATAGGGAGTCCGCAGTGAAGAAGACCTCCACCCGGCTGGCGGACGGCCGCGAGCTCATCTACTACGACCTGCGGGACGACACCGTGCGGGACGCGGTCGACCGCCGCCCGCTGGAGCGGACCGTCACCACGTCCGAGGTCCGGCGGGATCCGCTGCTCGGGGACGCGGTGGCCATCGCCTCGCACCGGCAGGGGCGTACGTATCACCCGCCGGCCGACGAGTGCCCCCTGTGCCCCTCCCAGGGCGAGCGGCTGAGCGAGATCCCGGACTCGTCGTACGACGTCGTGGTCTTCGAGAACCGTTTCCCCTCGCTGGCCGGGGACTCCGGCCGCTGCGAGGTCGTCTGCTTCACCTCCGACCACAACGCGTCCTTCGGCGATCTGACCGAGGAGCAGGCGCGGCTGGTCCTGGAGGCGTGGACCGACCGGACGTCGGAGCTGTCGCATCTGCCCTCAGTCGAGCAGGTGTTCTGTTTCGAGAACCGGGGTGCCGAGATCGGTGTGACCCTGGGCCACCCGCACGGGCAGATCTACGCCTACCCCTTCACCACGCCGCGCACCGCGCTGATGCTGCGCTCCGTCGCGGCGCACAAGGAGGCGACCGGCGGGGAGAACCTCTTCGACGCCGTCCTGGAGCAGGAGCTGGCCGGCGAGCGGGTCGTCCTGGAGGGTGAACACTGGGTCGCCTTCGTGCCGTACGCCGCGCACTGGCCCTACGAGGTCCACCTGTACCCCAGGCGCCGGGTGCCGGACCTGCTCGGTCTGGACGAGGGCGCGCGCACAGAGTTCCCCCAGGTCTATCTGGAACTCTTGAAGCGCTTCGACCGGATCTTCGACGGGCCGGGTGGAGAGAAGGAAGGGGCGGGGGAGCCTCTGACGCCGTACATCGCGGCCTGGCACCAGGCCCCGTTCGGCGCGCTGGAGGAGTTCGAGGGCGTCAGCCGTGACGACTTCGCGCTGCACCTGGAGCTTTTCACCATCCGCCGTACGTCCGGCAAGCTGAAGTTCCTCGCGGGTTCCGAGTCCGGGATGAACGTGTTCATCAACGACATCCGGCCGGAGGCCGCGGCCGAGCGACTGCGAGAGGTAGCCAGTTCATGAGCGGTAAGTACCTGGTCACGGGTGGTGCGGGATACGTCGGCAGCGTGGTCGCCCAGCATCTGCTGGAGGCGGGGCACGAGGTCGTCGTCCTCGACGACCTCTCCACCGGCTTCCGCGAGGGGGTCCCGGCGGGCGCCTCCTTCGTGGAGGGCGACATCCGTGACGCCGCCAAGTGGCTGGACCCCTCCTTCGACGCCGTCCTGCACTTCGCCGCCTCCTCCCAGGTCGGCGAGTCGGTCGTGAAGCCCGAGAAGTACTGGGAGAACAACGTCGGCGGCTCCATGGCCCTGCTCGGCGCCATGCGCGAGGCGGGCGTGCGCAGGCTCGTGTTCTCCTCCACGGCCGCCACCTACGGCGAGCCCACCGAGGTCCCGATCGTCGAGTCGGCGCCGACGCAGCCCACCAACCCGTACGGCGCCACGAAACTCGCGGTCGACCACATGATCACGAGTGAGGCGAAGGCCCACGGGCTCGGTGCCGTCTCGCTGCGCTACTTCAACGTGGCCGGCGCGTACGGCGCGTACGGCGAGCGCCACGACCCCGAGTCGCACCTCATCCCGCTCGTCCTCCAGGTCGCGCAGGGCAGGCGGGACGCGATCTCCGTCTACGGCGACGACTACCCGACGCCGGACGGCACCTGCGTGCGCGACTACATCCACGTGGCGGACCTGGCCGAGGCCCACCTGCTCGCGGTGCGGGCCGCGGCCTTCGGCGAGCACCTCATCTGCAACCTCGGCAACGGCAACGGCTTCTCCGTCCGCGAGGTCATCGAGACGGTCCGGCAGGTCACCGGCCACCCGATCCCCGAGGTCGTGGCCCCCCGCCGGGGCGGCGACCCGGCGGTCCTGGTGGCGTCGGCCGCCACCGCCCGCGAGAAGCTGGGCTGGAACCCGTCCCGCGCGGATCTCACGGGGATCGTCGCGGACGCGTGGGAGTTCGCGCAGCGGCGGGGCAAGTAGTACCGACGAGCACGTAGGAAAGGTCAGGGGTCAGGGCATGAGCGAGGCTGGCGCAGGGGCTGTCGCCGAGCGGTTCGAGAAGCTGTACGGGGCCGGTCCGCAGGGGGTGTGGGCGGCACCGGGCCGGGTCAACCTCATCGGCGAGCACACCGACTACAACGACGGCTTCGTGATGCCGTTCGCCCTGCCGCACATCGCCGTCGCGGCGGTGTCCCGGCGGGACGACGGCGTGCTGCGGCTGCACTCGGCGGACATCGAGGCCGGCGTCGTCGAGCTGCGGCTGGACGACCTGGCCCCGGGGTCGGACCGGAACTGGACGGCGTACCCGGCGGGCGTGGTCTGGGCGCTGCGCGAGGCGGGCCACCCGGTCACCGGCGCGGACGTCCACCTGACCTCGACCGTGCCGTCCGGCGCGGGGCTGTCCTCGTCGGCGGCGCTGGAGGTCGTGATCGCCCTCGCCCTCAACGACCTGTACGAACTCGGCCTCAAGCGCTGGCAGTTGGCCCGCCTGTGCCAGCGAGCGGAGAACGTGTACGTCGGCGCCCCGACCGGGATCATGGACCAGACCGCGTCGGCGTGCTGCGAGCCGGGCCACGCCCTGTTCCTCGACACCCGCGACCTGTCCCAGAAGCAGATCCCCTTCGACCTGGCCGCCGAGGGCATGCGCCTGCTGGTCGTCGACACCCAGGTCAAGCACGCCCACAGCGACGGCGAGTACGGCAAGCGCCGGGCCGGCTGCGAGAAGGGCGCCGCCCTGCTGGGCGTGGACGCCCTGCGGGACATCCCCCACGCCGAGCTGGACGCGGCGCTGGCCCGGCTCGGGGACGAGGAGGAGGTGCGCCGCCTGGTGCGCCACGTCGTCACGGAGGACGAGCGGGTCGAGCGGGTCGTGTCGCTGCTGGAGTCCGGCGACACCCGGGCGATCGGCCCGGTGCTGGTGGCGGGTCACGCCTCCCTGCGCGACGACTTCCGCATCTCCTGCCCGGAGCTGGACCTGGTCGTCGACACGGCGCTCGCCGCCGGCGCCCTCGGCGCGCGGATGACCGGCGGCGGCTTCGGCGGCTCGGCGATCGTCCTCGCGGAGGCCGCCGACGTCGACACGATCACCAAGGCGGTCCAGGAGGCCTTCGCCGCCGCGGACTTCACCGCGCCGCGGGTGTTCGAGGCGGTGCCCTCGGCGGGGGCACGCCGGCTGAGCTGACCTGCGTACCGCCACCGCCGGCCCCGCGCTCCCACCGAGCGCGGGGCCGACGTCTTTACGGGCGCTTTGCCGAGCGGGTCCGTCCGGGGATCAATGCGACCGGGTGCAGTTTGTGAAAGTCACCAAATGGACGCCTTGGTACGCCTGTTGACAGTGTTTCTACTGATACGATCATCGCACTTTTCAGTAGGCTGACGGCGCGTCATCAACGCGTACGGGGGACAGTCTCTAGGGCCCCATCGCGAAGGAGTGGCAGTTGCTCTGGCCGCCGACGCGAGGCGACTTGAAGAGAGTCTCATGACGTCATTCATCCGGGATCCGCTGCTGTGGATCCTGCTCATCGTGGTCATCATTGCGACCTTCGCAGTGATGCGCGCACGGAGAACCAACATGGCTCTCCGCCGCAACAACGACAACCTTCAGAGCAACCTGGTGGCCGTACAGGGTCAGCTCCGCCAGGTGCAGACGGGCTACGAAACCCTCACCCACCGGCATGTGGAGGACCTCGCGGAGGTCCGGGCGGACGCGGAGTCGGCCACCAAGTCCGTTCTCAAGTCGGCGATGGGCACCCTGCAGTCCCTCGCCGAGGAGCAGCAGGTGCTCCTGGACAACCTGCAGAAGGAGTACGGCGACGACTCCGGCGTGCTGGCCGATCTGATGCTGATCGACCACACCAGCAGCCAGTTCAGCCGCCGCACCAAGGGCATCTCGGTGCTGTGCGGCGGGTGGCTCGGGCGGCGCGAGGAAAGCGCCTCCGTGTACGACGTCGCCCGCAGCGCCCAGGGCCGGATCAAGGACTTCAACCGGGTCCGGGTCAACGCCCAGGTGAACATCTCCATCACCGGCAAGGCCGTCGAGCCGGTCGCCGTCGTCCTCGCCGAGCTGCTGGACAACGCGACCAAGTACAGCGCGCCCCAGTCGCCGGTGGAGATCAACATCCAGGCCGTGCCCACCGGCGTCTGCCTGGTGGTCGACGACGCCGGTGTCGGCATGAGCCAGGAGACCAAGGCCCGGGCGGCGGTCCTGCTCTCGCCCGAGGAGGCCGTCGACATCACCGGGCTCGGCGACCCGCCCAAGTTCGGCTTCGCGGTCTGCGGGATGCTCGCCGCCCGCTACGGCTTCTCGGTGTCCGTCGACTCGGTGTCCCCCTACGGCGGTGTGCGCGCCGTGATCCGTGTGCCGGAGGGCCTCTTGACCACTGACGCCCCTCAGCCCACCGCCTCCTACGACGACCGTGAGACCGAGGACGAGCAGCCCGCGCGGCGCCGTGCCGCGGTGCCCGCGACCGGCCCGACGCTCGTCGTCGGCACGACGCCCGGTGGCCTGCCCCGGCGCCGGCGCCGCAACCGGGCCGTCTCGGTGGTTCCCCAGCCCGAGCAGGCGGCACCCGCCCCGGTGCCCGCCGACCGGGAGAACACCAGTGAAGTGACGGCGTCGCGTATCGGTGCGTTCGCCCGCGGAACGCACCTCGGCCGGGTCACGAACAACACGGAAGGATCCCAGAACCAGTGAATGCCGACCTGTCGTGGGTGCTGAACGGCGTGCTCGAGGTGCGCGGGGCCCGCCATGCGATCCTCGTCTCCGCGGACGGCCTGCTGATGCAGCGCTCCGACGACATCAGCCGTGACGAGGCGGAGAAGAACGCGGCCGCGATGAGTTCCATCCAGTCCCTGTGCCGCGCCGTGGCCGGCTTCGTGGGCGGGGGACACGGCACCTGGAAGCAGACGCTGGTCGAGTTCGACGGCGGCTGGATCTTCCTCGTCGCCGCGGGCAGCGGGGCCTATCTGGCCGTGTCGGCGGCTCTGGACGTCGACATGGAGGCCATGTCCTTCAGGATGCAGAAAACCGTGAGCGCGCTGCGCGAGGCGATGAGCGCGGCGCCCCGTCTGAACGCCGGTGCCGACGCATGACCAGCCCCGGCGAGGAAGCGCCGGTCACCAGCGACTTCGTCCGGTCCTACGTCATCACCGGCGGCCGGCGGCTGCCGTCGGCGGACGACCTGGCGCTGCACACTCTGGTCACCCTGGCCCCCGACCGGGAACTGCCGCTCGGCGCGGGCCCCGAGGTCCGGGCCATCTGGGAGCTGTGCGGGGGCGGCTACCTGTCCGTGGCGGAGGTGGCCGGTCATCTGGGGCTGCCGGTGGGCGTGGCCCGGCTGCTGCTGACCGATTTAACCGAGCAGGGACACCTTCTGCGCCGCTCCGAACCCGCCCGCGCCAAGCTCGCTGACCGAGAGACCCTCGAGAAGGTTCTGCATGGACTCGAAACCCTCATCGTCTGAGACGGCCGCGAACGGCACGATCTACGTCTCCGACGCGGTGACCACCGCCGCCAAGATCCTGGTCGTAGGCCATTTCGCGGTCGGCAAGACCACCTTCATCGGCTCGCTGTCGGAGATCACGCCGCTGCGGACCGAGGAGAAGATGACGCAGGCGTCCGTGCACGTGGACGACCTGCGGGGCGTACCGGACAAGGTGACCACCACCGTGGCCCTGGACTTCGGCCGGCTGACCCTGGCCGAGGAACTCGTGCTCTACCTGTTCGGCACGCCCGGGCAGCAGCGCTTCATGCAGCTGTGGGAGGACATGGCCCGCGGCGCGCTCGGCGCGCTGCTGCTGGTCGACCCCGCCCGGCTGGAGGAGACGTTCCCCGTCATCGACCTGATCGACGAGTACGGGCTCGAGTACGCCATCGCCGTCAACACCTTCAACGCGCAGCAGCACTTCGACGAGGCGGAGATCCGTGAGGCCCTCGACCTGCTGCCCGACACCCCCGTCGTCTACTGCGACGCCCGCGACCAGCGGTCGTCCGCGAACGCGCTGATCGCCCTGGTCCGCCACCTGCTCGATCGCGCGGCCTGATCCACTCCCTCCCCGGCCGGGCCGTGAGGCCGGGCCCGCAAAGGACTCCCCCGTGGACACTCACCACTCGCCGGCCGCCACCACCGGCGCCAGATGCCCCATGTTCGACGGCACCTTCACCGCCGACCCCCAGCAGATCTACGAGTACGTGCGGGCCCACGGCCCCGCCGGACCCGTGGAACTCGCGCCCGGCGTGGACGCCACCCTGGTCGTCGAACACGAGACGGCCCTCAGGGTGCTGCAGAACCCCACCCTGTTCCCGCGCGACGCCCGCCGCTGGAAGGCGCTGAACGAGGGCCGCGTGCCCCTCGACAGCCCCATCCTGCCGATGATGGCCTACCGGCCCAACTGCCTGTTCACCGACGGTGCCGTGCACCTGAGGCTGCGCCAGGCCATCACCGCGAGCTTCGACCGGCTCAACACCACCCGGCTGCGCCGGGACGTCGAGCCGATCGCCGACTTCCTCATCGACCAGTTCAGCGAGCGCGGCCGCGCCGACCTGATCAACGACTACGCCAAGATGCTGCCGCTGCTGCTGTTCAACAAGCTCTTCGGCTGCCCGGCCGACATCGGCGACACTCTGACGCTCTCCCTGTCGGCCCTCTTCGACGGCATCGACGTGCAGCGTGCCAACGAGGAGCTCACCGCCGGCCTGATGGAGCTGATCTCCGTCAAGCGCCGCCGCCCCGGCGACGACATGACCTCCTGGCTGATCCAGCACTCCGCGGGCCTCACCGACGAGGAGCTGAAGGACGAGCTCGTCGTGCTGATGGGCGCCGGCTTCGAACCCCAGCGCAACCTCATCGGCCACGCCCTGCACCTGCTCCTGTCCGAGGAGGGCTCGGGCGGCTCCGGCATGCTGGTCGAGGAGGCCATCGACCACATCCTGTGGAACAACCCGCCGCTGGCCAACTACGCCACGCACTACCCCGTGCAGGACGTCGACCTCGGCGGAGTGATCGTCGAGGCGAACTCGCCGGTCGTCATCAGCTTCGCCGGCGCCAACAGCGACCCCGCCCTGAAGGAGGCCCGCGAGAACCGCAACAAGGGCGCGCACCTGGCGTGGGGAGCGGGCCCGCACGCCTGCCCCGCCAAGGACCCGGCGCTGATCATCACGATCACCGCGATCGAGCGGATCCTCAACGCGCTGCCCGACCTCACCCTGGCCGTGGCGGACGAGGACCTGCAGTGGCGTCCGGGGCCGTTCCAGCACGCGCTGGCCGCGCTGCCCGTGCGGTTCAGCCCGACCCCGGCCACCCGCATGGTCTCGGTCCTGCAGAGCGCGGCCCCCCGCCAGCAGCCCGAGCAGCCGGGCACGATGCCCGCCCCCGAGCCCATACGGCAGGAGCAGCCGGCGCACAAGCGGGGCTTCTGGAGCACCCTGGTCGACCTCTTCCGCGTCTGACGTGTCGACAACTCCCATGGATAAACCGGGAATCGGCCACACGGCATGTGACGGGAGCAACACGTAGCGGCGCATGACGCCGGAGAGGGGAAGGGTAGATTCCGCCAGTAACGGTAACGCCCGGCCATAAAGGAGCTCCGCGTGACCGCAGTTGGCGACATAAGCGGCACCACCACAGACCGTCGAGCCGTCATCTCCCTTCTCCGGCGCCTGCGTTCGCCCGAGGGCCAGAGCAACCCCTGGCCCGTGTGGGAGCAGATGCGTTCCCTGGGCGACGTCCTGCCCGCCCCGTGGGGCGGCTACCTGGTCACCGGATACGACGCCTGTGACCAGGTCCTGCGCGGTAGGAACTGGCTCGTACCGGACCTCGCCTGGCAGGCCAGACAGCCTCCGTCCGAGCGCTGGCAGGCGCCCGCCGCCCAGGCGATGAGCCGGACCCTGTTCCGGCTCAACGCGCCGGACCACACGTGTCAACGCCGGGGACTGGGCAACCTCTTCGACCGGAACACCCTCGCGTCGCTGGCGCCCCGCGTCGCGGTCCACGCCCGGCGGATCGTGGACGAGCTGGCCGACCGAATACGCGACGACGGGGAGGCCGACTTCGTCACCGTCGTCGGTGACCAGCTCCCCGTCCTCGCCACCGGCGAGTGGCTCGACATCCCCGCGCGGCACCACGCGTACATGCTCGACTTCACTCACCGGCAGGTCCATTCGCAGGAACTCCTGCCCACGAAGACCGAACTGGCCGTCTCCGCCCAGGCGACCGAGGAGATGCGGGTCTTCTTCACCGCTCTCATCCAAGAACGCCGGGCAGCCCCGGGCGACGACCCGATCTCCCACTGGATCCGGTACTGGGACGAGCAGTTCCCGGGCGACCGGGCGGCCGCCGACCAGACCGTCTTCGACCTGGTCATGTTCATCGCGGTCGCGTCCCTGGAGACCTCGGCGACCCTGATGACCAACGCGGTCTGGCTGCTGACCCGGGACGGCGGCGCCGCGTGGAACTGGCTGCGCGAACACCCCGAACACGTCGAGGACGCGGTCGAGGAGACGCTGCGCTACGACCCTCCCGTCCACGTCAACAGCCGGATCGCCGCCGCCGACACCGTCCTGGCCGGCACCCCGATCGCCAAGGACCAGATGGTCCACGTGATGTACGGCGCGGCCGCCCACGACCCGCGGCGCCACCAGGACCCGTACCGCTTCGACATCCTGCGCAACAGCAGCCACATGGCCTTCGGCGGGGGCATCCACTACTGCCTCGGAGCGGGCCTCGCCCGGCTCGAGGGCCGTTCGCTCCTGACCGCCCTGCTGAATCGTTTCGAGACGCTGCGCCCGGTGTCCGTCCCCACCTACGCGCCTCGTATGGTGTTCCGCCGCGTGACCTCGTTGAAAGTGACCACGGATGACGACCCTGCCGCCCCCCGCGCGCCCCGACCTCTCGCTGAAGACCCTGCGGGTCCACCAGCGGGGGGCTGTCCTGTCCATCGAACTCAGCAGCCCTGAACCGGGCAACGTCGTCACCGACGCGATGCTGGACGACCTGCGGGCCGTCCTGGACCACCAGGGCCCCGACGTGCGCGTCGTCGTGCTGTCCGGTGCCGGGGACGACTTCTGTCTCGGCGGTGACCGTGCCGAGTTCGTGCTGACGGATCCGGCGGCCCACAGCCAGCGCGCCTCCGGGATCAAGGCCCGGCGCGTCTACGAGGCCCTCACCGGCAATCCGGCGGTGACCATCGCCCGGGTCCACGGCCGGGCGGTCGGCGCCGGGCTCGGCCTGGCGATCGCCTGCGACCTGCGCGTCGGCAGTCAGGACGCGAGCTTCCGGCTGCCCGAACTCGCGCTCGGACTGCCCACGGCCTGGGCCGGGATCCTGCCCCGTCTGATCAACGAGGTAGGCACCGCGCGCGCCCGGGAACTCATCCTCACGGGCCGTGTCGTCGACGCTCAAGAAGCCCTGTCCCTCTCGCTGCTGCACAAGGTCGTGCCCGCCGAGAAGACCGACGAGGCGATAACAGCCTGGGCCAACCCCATCATCCGCCGGCCGCTCGCCGCACTGAGGGTCACCAAAACCCTGCTCAACTCCTACAACGCCACCACACTGCTGGCCGACGCCTCGGTCCTCGAAGCCGAGCTGATGGCGGCGGTGGTGGCCGAGACCCACCGGGGAGGCACGAGCCCCTGACTCACCGCCACCGCTTGACGAGCGTGTACTCCGTGATCCCCGGCGGATAGCCGGGGATCACGCACACCACCTCGTAACCCCGCCGCTGGTAGAACCCCGGCGCCTGGAAGTCCCAGGTCTCCAGGCGTACGGCCGCACAGTCCCGCTGGTCGCGGGCCACCCGTTCCGCCCGGGCCAGCAGCCGCGAGCCGAGCCCCGAGCCGCGGTGGCGTCCGTCGACCCACAGCCAGGTCACGTGCAGCCAGGTCGCCCAGGTGTGGCCGACGAGACCGCCGGCCAGGGCGCCCGCCTCGTCCAGCGCCCACACGTGCAGGGGGACCTCGCGTGCGGCGGGGGTGCCGCGCAGCGCGCGCAGGACGGGGGAGGCGGCGGTGTTCGTCTCCCGCAGTCGGGTCCGGAGCAGATCGCGTCGCTCCTTGTCGACTTCCGTCTCGATACGAAACATGCGGCTCACCATAAACGCGTCGGACAGCCAGTTCTGCAAATTGACTTCCGCTCCTGCCCCCCAGCCGTACTCTGAGGAACAGCACCGGTGGGGGCCGGTGCTGATCAGGGGGCGAGACAGTCGGGTACGACGCCCGATGCGGGGGTAACGGTCTGTGCACGGCGGCGGCCGTGCGGTGCCGGCATCCCCAGGCGTCGTACCCGCGCTCCGTCGTCGCTCTCCGGAGGATCCCCTGCTCTTCAGGAGCCTGGGGAAGGGGGTTTCGTGGTTCGCATCCGAGTGCTGGTCGTCGACGACCATCGCATCTTCGCCGAGTCGCTCGCCGCCGCCCTGGCCGCCGAGCCCGACGTGGACGTCTCCGCGGCGGGCAGCGGTCCGGCAGCGCTGCGCAGTCTGGAACGCGCGGCGGCCGAGGGGCGCCGTTTCGACGTCCTGCTCGTCGACGCCGACCTGGGCGGCAACGTGCCGGGCGTACGGCCCGCCGTGCCCGTGCAGGCGGGCAACGAGGACGGTCTCGTCGACGGCATCTCACTGGTGGTCGGGGTGCGTTCCGCGCAGCCCGGCGTACGGATCGTCGTGCTCGCCGAGAAGGACGATCCGCGGCGGGCCGCGCTCGCCCTGCAGGCCGGTGCCTGCGGGTGGGTCGCCAAGGACTGCTCGCTGTCCCGGCTGCTCACCGTCATCCGCGGGGTGCTGCGCGAGGAGACCCATCTGCCGCCCGCCCTGCTCACCGGCGTCCTGCGTGAGCTGACGGCGGCCCGCAAGCACCGCACCGAGAGCGAGCGGCTCGTGGAGTCCCTCACGCCGAGGGAGCGGGAGGTGCTGCGGTGCATGGTCGCCGGGCTGGGCCGCAAGGCCGTCGCCGAGCGGCTGTTCCTGTCGCCGCACACCGTCCGGACGCACATGCAGAACGTCCTCGGCAAGCTCGGGGTGCACTCCACCCTGGCCGCCGTCGCCCTGGCGCGGCGAGCGGGCGTGGGCCCGGCCGACCTGGGCCCCGTCGGCCGGATCGGGGTGGAGGAGAGCAGCAGCGCCTGACCGGCGGCCGCCTCAGCCGGGGATGTTGTCGAACGGCGCGGTCAACTGGCGCAGCAGTCCCGCCAGTTCACCGCGCTGGGCGCGGGACAGCTCCGCGAGGATCGCCCGCTCCTGGTCCAGCAGTCCGGCCAGGGCCTGGTCCGCGCGGTCCTGGCCCTCCTCGGTGAGGCGGACCAGCACACCACGCCGGTCGCTCGGGTCGGGCAACCGCTCCACCAGGCCCTTCTTCGCGAGCCGGTCGATGCGGTTCGTCATCGTGCCCGAGGTGACCAGGGTCTGCGTCAGCAACTGCCCCGGCGAGAGCTGATACGGCGTCCCCGCCCGCCTGAGCGCGGTCAGCACGTCGAACTCCCAGGGCTCCAGAGCGTGCTCGGCGAAGGCCAGCCGGCGAGCCCGGTCCAGGTGCCGGGCCAGTCTGCTCACCCGGCTGAGCACCTCCAGCGGCTCCACGTCGAGGTCCGGGCGCTCCCGGCGCCACGCTGCGACCAGCCGATCGACCTCGTCCTCCATGTGATCAGTGTAGTGGTTCTGTCGATGTGAAGTCTCTTGACATCAAGCCTCTTGACGTCAAGCTACATTGCCGGGAGGCTGGGACCCGTTCGCGTACGGCTCTCCTCCAGGAGGCTCCATGCCCGCCCCCGCCTGGGACCCCGCCCAGTACCTGCGTCACGCCGGTCACCGCGCCCGCCCCTTCGCCGACCTGCTCGCCCGCGTCCCCGACCTCCCCGCGCGTCCGCCCGCCGGCACACCCCGCATCGCCGACCTCGGCTGCGGCCCCGGCAACGTGACCGCCCTGCTCGCCGCCCGCTGGCCCACGGCCCGCATCACCGGGTACGACAACTCGCCCGAGATGCTCGACCGGGCGCACGTGGAGCACGAGGGCCCCACCCCGGGCGGCGGCCGGATCGACTTCGCCCACGCCGACGTACGGACCTGGGCGCCCGCGGAGCCGTACGACCTGATCGTCAGCAATGCCACGCTCCAGTGGGTCCCCGGGCACGCGGAGCGGTTCGCGGACTGGGTGGCGGGCCTGACGGCGGGCGGCACCCTCGCCTTCCAGGTACCGGGGAACTTCGACTCCCCGAGCCATGTGCTGATGCGCGACCTCGCCCGCTCCGCCCGCTGGAAGGACCGCCTCGCCGGCACCCTCCGGCACACCGACGCCGTCCTCGCCCCGCAGGACTACCTGGAGCGGCTCGCCGGCCTCGGCTGCGCGGCCGACGTGTGGGAGACGACGTACGTCCACCCGCTCACGGGCGAGGACCCGGTGCTGGACTGGGTGAAGGGCACCGCACTGCGCCCCGTCCTCACCGCGCTCGCCGACGACCCGCCCGCCCGGGAGGAGTTCGTGGCCGAGTACCGGTCCGCCCTGCGCGAGGCGTATCCGGCCGGCGCGCACGGCACGCTCTTTCCCTTCCGCCGCATCTTCGCGGTGGCCCGTAAGGAGGGATGACGGGAAGGATGACGGCGCCCGCCGCCGGCCCGCACGGCGGACCCGGGCACGACGGCCGGCGTCAGCTCTTGCGGCGTCCTATCAGGTGCGGCTTCGCCTCCAGCCCGTCCAGCCCGTGCCAGGCCAGGTTCACCAGATGGGCGGCGACCTCCGCCTTCTTCGGGCGGCGGACGTCCAGCCACCACTGGCCGGTCAGGGCGACCATGCCGACCAGGGCCTGCGCGTACAGGGGGGCCAGTTTGGAGTCGAAGCCGCGGCTCTTGAACTCACGGCCCAGGATGTCCTCCACCTGCGTGGCGATGTCCGAGATCAGGGACGCGAACGTACCCGTCGACTGGGGGATGGGGGAGTCGCGGACCAGGATGCGGAAACCGTCCGTGTACTCCTCGATGTAGTCCAGGAGCGCGAACGCCGCCTGCTCGCACAGCTCACGCGGGTGACCGGCGGTGAGGGAACTCGTCACCATGTCCAGCAGGCGGCGCATCTCGCGGTCCACCACGACCGCGTACAGGCCCTCCTTGCCGCCGAAATGCTCGTACACCACCGGCTTGGACACCCCGGCCTTGGCCGCGATCTCCTCCACCGACGTGCCCTCGAAACCTTTCGCCGCGAAGAGGGTGCGACCGATCTCCAGCAGCTGCTGGCGGCGCTCCGCACCGGTCATCCGGGTGCGACGCGCACGCCGCGGCTTGTCATTGCTCGGGGTGCTGCTGGAGTCGGTCGCCACGGCGTCAATCATGCCGCCTCGGCGGTCTCCTTCTTGCGCCGGAAGCCGTCCTGTTCCGTGTTACGGCGGGAATCGATACGCGAGCGTGACGGCCAGCGCACGTCGTAGGCCCAGCCGAGCATCTCGAAGATGCGGATGAAGCGTGCCGAGGAGTCCACCTGGCCCCGCTCCACCCCGTGCCGCGCCGACGTGGGGTCCGCGTGGTGCAGGTTGTGCCAGGACTCGCCGCAGGACAGCACCGCCAGCCACCACACGTTGCCCGAGCGGTCCCGCGACTTGAACGGCCGCTTGCCGACCGCGTGGCAGATCGAGTTGATCGACCACGTGACGTGGTGCAGCAGGGCCACCCGGACCAGCGAGCCCCAGAAGAACGCGGTGAACGCGCCCCACCACGACATCGTCACCAGCCCGCCGATCAGCGGCGGCAGCGCCAGCGACAGCAACGTCCACAGCACGAACTGACGCGAGATGTTCCGGATCGCCCTGTCCTTGATCAGATCCGGGGCGTACTTGTCCTGCGGTGTCTGCTCCTCGTCGAACAGCCAGCCGATGTGCGCCCACCACAGGCCCTTCATCAGGGCCGGGACCGTCTCGCCGAACCGCCACGGCGAGTGCGGGTCGCCCTCCGCGTCGGAGAACTTGTGGTGCTTGCGGTGGTCGGCCACCCACCGCACCAGCGGCCCCTCGACCGCCATCGACCCGGCGATCGCCAGCGCGATCCGCAGCGGTCGTTTCGCCTTGAAGGAACCGTGGGTGAAGTAGCGGTGGAAGCCGATCGTGATGCCGTGGCAGGCCAGGAAGTAGAAGAAGACCAGCAGGCCGAGGTCGAGCCAGCTCACGCCCCAGCCCCACGCCAGCGGCACCGCGGCCAGCAGCGCGAGGAAGGGGACGATGATGAAGAGCAGCAGGGTGATCTGCTCGATCGAACGCTTCTGCTCCCCGCCCAGCGTGGCGGAGGGCGGGGGAGTTCCGCCGGCCGGCTTCGAGGAGTCTTCGATCACGTCGGAGCTAGTGGTCATGCGCGTCCCTGTGGGGTCTTGGATGGAGACGGACACCGGGTCGACGAGAACCGGGCGGTACTTCCTACGGTCCCGTAACCTACGGCATCGTAAGTATGGCGGCGCGATGTCCGGCGGCAGGAGGCCGACAGCCTGCGCGTCCACGCGGACACCTATCCTTGTGTCGGTCGGACAGCGCGGTCCGCTCTCTTTTCTGCCCGGAGGTCCCGGCCCGCATGCGGCGCCAGCCGCCCGACCGTCCTCCGGGTTCCCTCCCAGACGAGCTTCAACACTGCAAGGAGCCGCACCTGTGAGCAGTGCCGACGACCTGACTGCGAGCACCACGTCGACCAGCAGCGAGCTGCGCGCCGACATCCGGCGCCTGGGTGACCTCCTCGGCGAGACCCTCGTCCGACAGGAGGGTCCCGAGCTGCTCGAACTGGTCGAGAAGGTCCGCCGCCTCACCCGCGAGGACGGTGAGGCCGCCGCCGAGCTGCTGCGCGGCACCGAACTGCAGACCGCCGCCAAGCTGGTCCGCGCCTTCTCCACCTACTTCCACCTGGCCAACGTCACCGAGCAGGTCCACCGAGGCCGCGAACTGCGCGCCAGGCGCGCCGCCGAGGGCAGCCTGCTCGCCCGTACGGCCGACCGCCTCAAGGACGCCGACCCCGAGCACCTGCGCCAGACGGTCGCCAACCTGAACGTCCGCCCGGTGTTCACGGCCCACCCCACCGAGGCCGCCCGCCGCTCGGTCCTCAACAAGCTCCGGCGCATCGCCGCGCTCCTGGAGACCCCGGTCATCGAGGCCGACCGCCGCCGCCACGACACCCGTCTGGCCGAGAACATCGACCTCGTCTGGCAGACCGACGAACTGCGCGTGGTCCGCCCCGAACCCGCCGACGAGGCCCGCAACGCCATCTACTACCTGGACGAGCTGCACGCGGGAGCGGTCGGTGACGTCCTCGAAGACCTCACCGCCGAGCTGGAGCGCGTCGGCGTCAAGCTCCCCGACCACACCCGCCCGCTCACCTTCGGCACCTGGATCGGCGGCGACCGCGACGGCAACCCGAACGTCACCCCCCAGGTCACCTGGGACGTCCTGATCCTCCAGCACGAGCACGGGATCAACGACGCCCTGGAGATGATCGACGAACTGCGCGGCTTCCTCTCCAACTCCATCCGCTACACCGGGGCCACCGACGAACTCCTGGACTCCCTCGGCACCGACCTGGAGCGCCTCCCGGAGATCAGCCCCCGCTACAAGCGGCTGAACGCGGAGGAGCCCTACCGCCTCAAGGCCACCTGCATCCGGCAGAAGCTGGAGAACACCAAGCAGCGCCTGGCCAAGGGCACCCCGCACGAGAAGGGCCGCGACTACCTCGGCACGGCCGAGCTGCTCGCCGACCTCACCCTGATCCAGACCTCCCTGCGCGAGCACCGCGGCGGCCTGTTCGCCGACGGCCGCATGGACCGGACGATCCGCACCCTCTCCGCGTTCGGCCTCCAGCTCGCCACCATGGACGTACGCGAGCACGCCGACGCCCACCACCACGCCCTCGGCCAGCTCTTCGACCGGCTCGGCGAGGAGTCCTGGCGGTACGCCGACATGCCCCGCGACTACCGGACCAAGCTGCTCGCCAAGGAGCTGCGCTCCCGCCGCCCGCTGGCCCCCACCCCGGCGCCGGTGGACGCGGCCGGCGAGAAGACCCTCGGCGTGTTCCAGACCGTGAAGCGGGCCCTGGAGGTCTTCGGACCCGAGGTCATCGAGTCGTACATCATCTCCATGTGCCAGGGCGCCGACGACGTGTTCGCCGCCGCCGTGCTGGCCCGCGAGGCCGGCCTGCTCGACCTGCACGCCGGCTGGGCGAAGATCGGCATCGTGCCGCTGCTGGAGACCACCGACGAGCTCAAGGCCGCCGACACGATCCTGGAGGACATGCTCTCCGACCCGTCCTACCGGCGCCTGGTCGCGCTGCGCGGCGACGTCCAGGAGGTCATGCTCGGCTACTCCGACTCCTCCAAGTTCGGCGGCATCACCACCAGCCAGTGGGAGATCCACCGCGCCCAGCGCCGCCTGCGCGACGTCGCCCACCGCTACGGGGTGCGGCTGCGCCTCTTCCACGGCCGCGGCGGCACCGTCGGCCGCGGCGGCGGCCCCTCGCACGACGCGATCCTCGCCCAGCCCTGGGGCACCCTGGAGGGCGAGATCAAGGTGACCGAGCAGGGCGAGGTCATCTCCGACAAGTACCTCGTGCCGTCCCTGGCCCGGGAGAACCTGGAGCTCACGGTCGCCGCCACCCTCCAGGCGTCCGCCCTGCACACCGCCCCCCGCCAGTCCGACGAGGCGCTCGCCCGCTGGGACGCGGCCATGGACGTGGTGTCGGACGCCGCGCACGCCGCGTACCGCAGGCTCGTCGAGGACCCGGACCTGCCGACGTACTTCCTCGCGTCGACGCCGGTGGACCAGCTCGCCGACCTGCACCTCGGCTCACGGCCCTCCCGCCGCCCCGGCTCGGGTGTCTCCCTCGACGGACTGCGCGCCATCCCCTGGGTCTTCGGCTGGACCCAGTCCCGGCAGATCGTGCCCGGCTGGTTCGGCGTCGGCTCCGGCCTGAAGGCCCTGCGCGAGGCCGGCCTGGACACCGTGCTCGACGAGATGCACGAGCAGTGGCACTTCTTCCGCAACTTCATCTCCAACGTCGAGATGACCCTCGCCAAGACGGACCTGCGGATCGCCCAGCACTACGTCGACACCCTCGTCCCCGACGAGCTCAAGCACGTCTTCGACACCATCAGGGCCGAGCACGAACTGACCGTGCGCGAGGTGCTGCGCGTCACCGGCGAGAACGAACTGCTCGACGCCACCCCGGTCCTCAAGCAGACCTTCACCATCCGCGACGCCTACCTGGACCCGATCTCCTACCTCCAGGTCACCCTGCTCAAGCGCCAGCGGGACGCGGCGGCCGCCGGCGAGCAGCCCGACCCGCTGCTGGCACGGGCCCTGCTGCTCACCGTCAACGGTGTGGCGGCGGGCCTGCGCAACACCGGCTGACAGGCACCCGGACCCGACGGTGCCCCCGGACTCGGACGAGTCCGGGGGCACCGTCACGCAAGGGATGTCAGGCCCGGCCGCGGCGCCGGAACAGCAGGTAACCGCCCGCGGCGACCAGCACGGCCGCAGCCCCCGACAGCAGACCCACCGGGGCGCCGTTGCCGGTCTCGGCCAGATCGCCCCCGGAACCACCGCCCTGCGCGGACGGGGACGAAGCCGCGGACGCGGATGTGGACGCGGCCGCCGGCGGAGCAGCCGGCCCGTCGGCGGACGAACTCGGGGACGGCGAGGCGGAGGGGTCCGCCGACCCGCCCGCGGAGGAGCTCGGCGAGGCGGACGCCGGCCCGGACGGCGTCGCACCGCCGCCCTCCCCGTCGTCCGCGCAGTCCGTCCAGAACACCTTGTGCTTGGCGGAACCCTTCTCGCCGTCGAAGTTCCAGAACAGCTTGTAGTGCCCGTCGGGCAGCGACAGGTCCTCCGTACGGCCGTGACCGGCGGCGTCCAGCGTGATCTCGCCGGACTTCACCGTCTCGCCCTTGACCTCGGCCGTCGGGGCCCAGGCCTTGATGTGCCAGTCGACCTCCTGGACCGCGTCGAAGCCGAAGGCGTCCAGGTAGAAGGCGCAGACGTGCGGCTCGTTCTTACGGAGCTCCTCGCCGGTGGTGGCATCGTGGATCTTCACGGTCCCGTTGTCGCCGGGAGCGGTGGCGTGCGCGGCGGGCGCCAGGAGCAGGGCCGCCGAGACGGCGCCGGCGGTCAGCGCGCCGGCGCGGGAGAGGGTACGCATGGGCAGTCCATCTTCGAGAGGTGAACGGGAAGATGTGGAGGGGGCGGCTCAGCTTCCAGCCGCGCCTGACCGCAGGTCAATCACGAACAGGCAACACTCGGTTCCTCCACAGCAGGAAGAACGCCGAAACCCGTCAGACCGTCACGAACGCCGCCGTCAGCAGCGCGATACCCGACCCCGCCAGCACCCACGCCGCCCGCGTCCGCCGCAGCCCGCCCGCCACCACCACCGACGCCAGCAGCAGCGCCCCGCCCATCGGCACCCACGCGTAGAGGACCCCGGCGGGACCGGAACGCACGACCTCGTCACCGCCGGGCTTGACGACCACGTCGTACGTCCGCCCCTTGCGCACGGCGACCGTGTGCTCGACGACCACGCTCTCCCTGGCCGTCGACCCGACCGACACGGGCGTGTACGGCCCCGTACAGGTGTCCGCGCCGCACCGCGTCACCTGGACCGTGCCGCGCTCCCGCCCCTTGGTGAGCATCACGTGCTGAGCCGTGCCCCAGGACGCCCACACCCCCGCGATCAGGATCAGCGCCGCGACCGTGGCCATCGCCGCGATCCGCCCGAACCGCAACGCGACGGCCGAGGTCCGGCGGGAGGAGGCGGTGGCAGGCATGGCCGGGATCATTGGCCATGGTCCTGCGCCCGGTCAACTCCGCCGGGGCCGACAGCCGGACAAGTCAGGAGTTGTACGTGCTTTGCGCCCGTTCCAGACCCTCGATCACGAGGGCCTCGACCGCGTCGGCGGCCCGGTCCACGAGGTAGCCCAGCTCCTTGCGCTCCGCCGACGAGAAGTCCCTCAGCACGAAGTCCGCGACCTGCATACGCCCCGGGGGCCGCCCGATCCCGAACCGCACCCGGTGATAGTCCGCGCCCATCGCCTTCGTCATCGACTTCAGCCCGTTGTGCCCGTTGTCCCCGCCGCCCAGCTTGAGCCGCAGCGTCCCGTAGTCGATGTCCAGCTCGTCGTGGACCGCCACCACGTTCGCCAACGGCACCTTGTAGAAGTCCCGGAGCGCGTTCACCGGCCCGCCCGACAGGTTCATGTACGACATCGGCTTCGCCAGCACCACCCGCCGGTTGCCCGGCCCCGGCGGCCCGGTCCGCCCCTCGACGACCTGCGCCTGCGCCTTGCCCGCCCGCTTGAACCGGCCCCCGATCCGCTCGGCCAGCAGATCGGCCACCATGAACCCCACGTTGTGCCGGTTCTCGGCGTACTCCGGCCCCGGATTGCCGAGCCCCACGATCAGCCAGGGGGCACCCGCGTCGGTCGTCACGTCTGTGTCTCCTTGATGTGCGCCAGCCGCTGCCCCCGAAGGGAACAGCGGCTGGCGAACCGATGACAGTGAGGATCAGGCCTCGGCGGACTCTTCGCCCTCGGCCTCGCCAGAGGCCTCCTCCGCCTGCGCGGACAGCACCTGAAGGACGACCGCGTCCTCATCGACGGCCAGCGTGGTGCCGGACGGCAGCGGGACGTCCTTGGCGAGGATGGAGTCGCCGGCCGCCAGGCCCTCGATCGAGACGGTGACCGACTCGGGGATGTGCGTGGCCTCGGCCTCGACGGTCAGCGTGTTCATCACGTGCTCCACCAGGTAGGCGCCCGGCGCCAGCTCGCCCTCGGTCTGTACGTAGATCTCGACGTTGACCTTCTCGCCGCTGCGGACCAGCAGCAGGTCGACGTGCTCGAGGAAGCCCTTGATCGCGTCGCGCTGCACGGCCTTCGGGATGGCCAGCTGGGTCTTGCCCTCGATGTCCAGGGACAGCAGGACGTTCGGGGTACGCAGGGCCAGCAGCAGCTCGTGACCGGGCAGCTTGACGTGGACCGGCTCGGCACCGTGGCCGTACACGACACCCGGGACCTTGTTCTCGCGACGGATGCGGCGCGCGGCGCCCTTGCCGAACTCGGTGCGGGGCTCGGCGGCGAGCTTTACCTCGGACATGCTCTTCACTCCTCGTAGTGGTGAGAAACGGATGGTCACCCGGCCACGAACGGCCTGCTACGAAGAGCGCGTCGATAACGGACAGCCGTACCGCATGGGTACGGCCTCCCTCGCCGAGCAACTTCGGCAGTCTACTCGGAGGGGGAGGCCGCATCCAAAAGGATCTTCAGCGAGCGAGGAGGAGCGGAACAGGAACCCCTACTGCTCGTCGAACAGGCTCGTCACCGAACCGTCCTCGAACACCTCACGGACCGCGCTCGCGATCGTCGGCGCGATCGACAGCACCGTGATCTTGTCCAGGTCGCCGCTCAGCTCACCCGGCGTCGGCAGCGAGTTGGTGAACACGAACTCGCTCACCCGCGAGTTCTTCAGCCGGTCGGCCGCGGGGCCCGACAGCACACCGTGCGTCGCCGTCACGATGACGTCCTCGGCACCGTGCGCGAACAGGGCGTCCGCGGCGGCACAGATCGTGCCACCCGTGTCGATCATGTCGTCGACGAGCACGCACACCCGCCCCTTGACCTCGCCCACGACCTCGTGGACGGTCACCTGGTTCGCCACGTCCTTGTCGCGCCGCTTGTGCACGATGGCCAGCGGCGCACCGAGCCGGTCGCACCAGCGATCGGCGACCCGCACCCGGCCGGCGTCCGGCGAGACGACCGTCAGCTTGTTCTTGTCGACCTTCTTGCCCACGTAGTCCGCGAGAAGCGGAAGAGCGAAGAGATGGTCCACCGGGCCGTCGAAGAAGCCCTGGATCTGGTCCGTGTGCAGGTCCACGGTCAGCAGCCGGTCCGCGCCGGCCGTCTGCATCATGTCCGCGACCAGACGCGCCGAGATCGGTTCACGTCCACGGTGCTTCTTGTCCTGGCGCGCGTAACCGTAGAACGGCACGATGACGGTGATGGAGCGGGCCGACGCGCGCTTCAGCGCGTCGATCATGATCAACTGCTCCATGATCCACTTGTTGATCGGAGCCGTGTGGCTCTGGATCAGAAAGCAGTCCGCACCACGCGCCGACTCCTCATAACGCACATAGATCTCACCGTTCGCGAAGTCGAAGGCCTTCGTCGGGACGACCCCGACACCCAACTGCTGGGCGACCTCCTCGGCAAGCTCGGGGTGGGCGCGGCCGGAGAAGAACATCATCTTCTTCTCGCCGGTCGTCTTGATCCCGGTCACAGCACTGTCTCCTCAGAGGTTTCTCAGCGGGTACCGGACGACCGTCTCAGCTGGCTGCGAGGGGCCGTCTCGGCTGGTGGGGTGCGGGTGTGCACTTATCACGGTACGCGGTGTCAGGCGCGCCCGTTTCCGGTCAGTCCTCGCCGTCCCCCTGACGGGAGGCCGCCTCGGCCGCCTTCGCCGCGGCGCTCCCCGGACGCTTACGAGCCACCCAGCCCTCGATATTCCGCTGCTGACCGCGGGCCACGGCCAGCGAACCGGGCGGTACGTCCTTCGTGATCACGGACCCGGCAGCGGTGTACGCGCCGTCCCCGACCGTGACAGGCGCCACAAACATGTTGTCCGAACCCGTCCGGCAGTGCGAGCCGACCGTGGTGTGGTGCTTGTCCTGCCCGTCGTAGTTCACGAACACACTGGCCGCGCCGATGTTCGTGTACTCGCCGATGGTCGCGTCACCCACGTAGGAGAGATGCGGAACCTTGGTCCCCTCCCCGATGGTCGCGTTCTTCGTCTCCACGTACGTCCCCACCTTGGACCTGAGCCCCAGCCGGGTACCGGGCCGCAGATAGGCGTACGGCCCCACGGTCGCCTCCGGACCCACCTCGGCACTGTCGGCGACGGTGTTGTCCACCCGGGCCCCCGCGCCCACCCGGGTGTGCGTGAGGCGGCTGTTGGGGCCCACCTCGGCACCCCGGCCCAGGTGCGTGGAACCGTGCAACTGCGTCCCCGGGTGCACCACCGCGTCCTGCTCGAACGTGACCGTGACGTCGATCCAGGTGGTCGCGGGATCGATGACGGTCACACCGGCGAGCATGGCCCGCTCCAGCAGCCGGTCGTTGAGGATCCGGCGCGCCTCGGACAACTGCACGCGGTTGTTGATCCCGGCGATCTCACGGTGGTCGCCGGCCACACAGGCCCCCACCCGGTGCCCGGCCTCCCGCAGGATCCCGAGCACGTCGGTCAGGTACTCCTCGCCCTGCGAGTTGTCCGTACGGACCTTGCCGAGCGCGTCCGCGAGCAGCTGCCCGTCGAACGCGAACACCCCGGAGTTGATCTCCCGCACGGCCCGCTGCGCCTCGGAGGCGTCCTTGTGCTCGACGATCGCGGTCACGGCCCCGGAGACGCCGTCCCGCACGATCCGGCCGTACCCGGTCGCGTCCGGCACCTCGGCGGTCAGCACGGTCACGGCGTTGCCGTCGGCGGAGTGGGTGGCGGCGAGCCGCCCCAGCGTCCCGCCGGTGAGCAGCGGAGTGTCCCCGCACACGACCACGACGGTCCCGTCGACCGGCCCGCCGAGCTCCTCCAGCGCCATCCGCACGGCGTGTCCCGTGCCGTTCTGCCGCTCCTGCACCGCGGTGCGTACGTCGGTGTCGGTCCCGGCGAGATGCGCGGTGACCTGCTCGCGGGCGTGGCCCACGACCACGACGAGGTGCTCGGGCCGCAACTCGCGGGCGGCGGCCAGCACATGGCCCACGAGGGAACGGCCGCAGATCTCGTGCAGGACCTTCGGTGTGGCCGACTTCATACGGGTGCCCTCACCCGCTGCGAGAACGACGACGGCTGCCGGGCGAATGGCGCTCACGGGGTTGCCCTTCGGCTGTGGAGGGGGAGGGTGACATCCGCAGGATACCGGGGCGTTTCGAGGGGGATATGAGTGTGGGCCCTGACGGTGCTGTCACCGACCAGGACCCGAACTGAGCATGTGCTCCCCCGCCAGGACTCGAACCCGGACAGATGGCACCAAAAGCCACAGTGCTGCCAATTACACCACGGGGGATCAAACTCGGCCGAACCGGACATTTAGTCAGGTGGCCGAGTTGGCACCCAACACTATGCCGTACCAGGCGCCCTCCGTGCGACGGTACAGGTCCGGACTCCTCGTGACGGAGATGGCCGGGCAGGAGGTCATCGCCCGCTTCCGCGGTCCCTCGAAGTCTGCGTGTGCCGTGTGGATGTGCCAAGGGCATGCCGTCCGGGCGGAATCCGGCCTTCCGGGGTCGAACGGTGAGCGATTCAACAGTTCGAGGGATATCGGGCTGTTTTGTCTTTGTTCGGTCATGGAATGTGGTGTAGGCCAGTCACGGAAACTCACCGGAGAAGGGGCGCCCGGCGACCGTAGGCTGGAGGCATGACCACGACGGGGGAAGACCGCACGACGGCCTGGGGAGGGCCGTGGTGGTGGATGAGACGGCGCAGTGCGGTGCTGGACGTGGGGCTGGCGGTGGCGTCCGCGGTGGAGTGCGCGGTGGAGGGAGTCCCGTTCGCGCGGGACGCCGGGATCCCGCCGGCCGCGGGGATCGTGTTCGGGGTGCTGGCCGGCTCGGTGCTGGTGATGCGGCGCCGGTGGCCGATCGCGGTCGTCCTGGTGTCGATCGCGATCACGCCCGCCCAGATGGGCTTTCTGATGGCCATCGTCGGCCTGTACACGCTGGCCGCCTCGGAGCTGCCGCGCCGGATCATCGGATCGCTGGCCGGGATGTCCTTGGTGGGGACGCTGATCGTGACGTTCGTGCGGGTGCGCCAGGACATGGCGCGAGGTGACCTGTCGCTGGGGGACTGGTTCGTTCCGTTCGCCTCGATCAGCACCTCGCTCGGGCTGACGGCGCCGCCGCTGCTGCTGGGGCTGTATGTGGGGGCCCGGCGGCGGCTGATGGAGAGCCTGCGGGAGCGGGCGGACAGTCTGGAGCGGGAGCTCCAGCTGCTGGCGGAGCGGGCCGAGGAGCGGGCCGAGTGGGCGCGCAACGAGGAACGGACCCGGATCGCGCGGGAGATGCACGACGTCGTGGCGCACCGGGTGAGTCTGATGGTGGTGCACGCCGCGGCCCTTCAGGCGGTCGCGCGCAAGGATCCCGAGAAGGCGGTGAAGAACGCGGCGCTGGTGGGGGACATGGGGCGGCAGGCGTTGACCGAGCTGCGGGAGATGCTCGGGGTCCTGCGCAGCAGTGAGGGGGTGCCCCGGCGGGAGAGCGTGCCGCTCGCGGCGGTGGGGGTGGCGGCCGCGGTGGCGGCCTCGCGGGCCGCCGACGAGGCGGGCGCGGCGGACGGGCCGTGTCTGTCGGATCTGGATGTGCTGGTGGGGCAGTCGGCGGCCGCGGGCATGGTGGTCGACCTGTCGGTGGAGGGCGAGCCGCGCGGGTACGCGGCGGAGATCGAGCAGACGGCGTTCCGGGTGGTGCAGGAGGCGTTGACCAACGTCCACAAGCACGCGGCGGGTGCCAAGACGCACGTACGTCTGGCCCATCGGGTGTCGGAGATCGCGATGCAGGTGGAGAACGAGCCGCCGGGGGAGGTGTCCGCCGCGTCCTCGGCGCGGTTGCCGTCGGGCGGCAACGGGCTGGTGGGGATGAAGGAGCGGGTCGCCGCGCTGGGCGGGGTGTTCGTGTCCGGGCCGACGGAGGCGGGGGGCTTCCGGGTGTCGGCGGTGATTCCGGCGTCGTAGGGGCGCTCGTTCCGTCGTGCCCCGCGCTCCTTGCGTCTGTGCCCCGCGCTCCTTGTGTCTGTGTCCCGCGGTCGTGCGTCGGTCCCGCGGGCGTCCGTTGTCTATCCCGCGGTCAGGCGTGTGGGTTCGATGCCTGAGACGAGTCCGGTGAGGGCGCGGTCCAGGTCGGGGCCCAGGTACCAGTCGCCGGTGTGGTCGAGGGCGTAGACGCGGCCCTCGGTGTCGATGGCGAGCAGCGCCCGGGTGTCGGTCTCGGCGCCGAGGGGGCAGACCTGGGTGTCGAGGGCGCGGCCGAGGTCGCCGAGGGTGCGGGCCATGTGCAGGCCGTGCAGGGGGTCCAGGTGGAGCCGGGCGGGGGCGACCTGGCGGCCGGGGCCGGTGGGGGTGATGTGCAGGCCGCCGAATTCGGCCCAGGCCTCGACGGCGGCGGGGAAGACGGCGTGCCGGTGTCCGGCGGGTGAGGCGTGCTCGCGCAGGGCGTCGGCCCAGATCTCGGCCTGCTTTATGTCCCAGCGTCCGGGTTGCCAGCCGGCGGCGCGCAGGGCGGCGTCGACGGGTACGGCGAAACGGGTGGTGGAGGTGCGGTCGGGGTGCATCTGCCTTTGGTTCGTCGGGGTCGGCGAGTTCGTGGACGTGGAGTGTGCGGTGCGGCTCGGCTCGGCGTCCTGTTGAAGTACGTGCGGGGCGGGTGTGGTGCTCAGCCGTCAGTGGCCGTGGAGTCGACGACGCGGACGCCGAAGTGGGCGCTGAGAGCCGCGCAGGCGCGACAGGGGGCGGCGAAGCTGCCGTGCAGGGGGTCGCCGTCCTCGCGGATGCGGCGGGCGGTGAGCTTGGCGTGCTTGAGGGCCCTGCGGGCCTCGCCGTTGGTCATCGGCTTGCGGGCGGCGCGCTTGCTGCGGGCGGCGTCGGCGGCGGCGATGTGGCGGGATATCAGCATGGCCTCGGCGCAGCGGCCGGTGAAGCGGTCGCGCTGTGCGCTGGGGAGCGTGTCGAGGAAGTCCTGCACGAGCGGGTGCAGGACGGGGGGCTGGTCACCGCGGGCGGCGGTGCCGGTGAGGGTGGCGCCGCGGACGGAGAGGGCGGCGGCGACGGTGGGGAGTATGCCGTCGCGGCGGTGGCGCAGGACGGGGGTGTGCGGGGTGTCGGTGCTGCTCCAGCCGACGCGTGGATCGCCGGACGGGCCGGCCTGCGAGCCCGGGTGCCGGCCGGTGTGCGTGCCCGTCCGGGGGTCGCCGGACGTGCCCGGCCGTGGTCCTGGGTGTGGTCCCGTCTGTGTCGCGTTCATGATCGTGTTCCCCTCCCGTGCATCCCCCCGGCGGACACAGACTGCCAAATGGCGTGGCTGGTGCGGAAGCTGGGGCGGTGCGACACGCCCGTGTCGGGGTGGGTCGTCACCGCGGGGTGACGGCCGGTCACGGAAGCGGAGGGGGGCTGACCGGTGCCCGGTGACCGGTCTTGTCGTACCGCATAGGCTGTCGGCACCGCGATCCACGCGGTCAACGCGTGGAGAGTCGGGGAGAGCAGTCGCAACGGGCGTCGAGACGCGGGTCGAGACGGACGTCGTGACGGACGAGACAGTCGATACGGAGCGTAGTGACACGAAGCCGGTCACTACGGGTCGTACAGAGTGCCGCAGGGGGCAACCGCCATGACGACAGGTCGGCTCGGGCTGGGGGCACCTCCCGGCCGCCAGGCCGGGGGACACGCCGCGCCGCCGAACGCGGCCTACGCCGGGCAGATCGTGCATTTCCCGGATCCGGTCCGGGCGGCCCGTCACCCCAGAGGGGTACGGATGGACGAGCGCGGTTACCCCGACTTCTCCGCGTACGCGCGTGCGGCGGTGGAGATCGCCGAACCGCCGGAGGGTTTCGGTGTCGACGAACTGCGGCTGACGGACTACGTGTCGGCGAACGCGGCGATGTCGGCGAGCGGGCACGAGTTGTGGGACACGGTGCCGGCGGTGGCGACCCCGCACGGCTGGACCTGGCACCACGTGGCCGGCGGCCGGCGGCTGGAGCTGGTTCCGGTCGAGGTGAAGGCGCTGCTGCGGCATCACGGCGGGATCGCGACGACGCCGGTGGACCACGACAAGCGGGGCACGCGGCCGCTTCAGGAGACGCGTCCCGTGCACGTCGGGCTGCCGAAGTCGGGCGTGGCGGTGACGGAGACGCAGGTGCAGGGGGTCGAGGAGGACCTCGGGTACCGGCTGCCGGGCGCCTACCGGTCCTTCCTGAAGGCGGCGGGCGGGTGCGCGCCGGTGGGTGCGGCGCTGGACGCGGAGCTGGGCCTGCTGGTCGACCAGCCGTTCTTCACGGTGCGGGACGAGGCGGCGGTCAACGACCTCGTCTACGTCAACAAGTGCCTGCGGGACCATCTGACCAAGGACTACCTGGGGATCGGGTTCGTGCAGGGCGGGCTGCTGGCCGTGAAGGTGAAGGGCGAGCGGATCGGCTCGGTGTGGTTCTGCGCGTACGACGACGCCCGGGACGTGGATCCTGCGTGGTCGCCGCCCGAGCGGGTGGAGCGGCTGGTGCTGCCGTGCGGTGACGACTTCGACGCCTTCCTGTCGCGGCTGGCGGGCAATCCGCCGGAGCTGGAGACGGTGGCGAATCTGATGGTGGACGGCGGATTCGCGCGGTCCGTCCCTGTCTCTTCCGTGGGGGAGTGAGCTCGGCGATGGTGACGTTCGCGCAGGCGCAGGAGCGCGCCGAAGAATGGATCAACGGGGATGTGCCGTCGTACCAGCACCGGGAGGTGCGGGTACGGGAGTTCGAGCTCGGGTTCGTCGTGTGGGCCGAGGACCGCGCCGACGGGCCGCGGTCGGACGGGGGCGCGCAGCGGCTGGTGATCGCGCGGGACAGCGGGGAGGCCACGCTGTGGCCCGCGCTGCCGGTGGGCGAGGTGATCCGCCGCTACGAGGAGGAGTACGGCCGCACGGACGCGGTGGCCGACGCCGTGCCGGCGCCTCCGGCCCGGGTCGACCTGAACCAGACGTCGTTCCTGCTGAGTCCGCCGGAGTGGTTGCAGGAGGCGGCGGACAAGCTGGGGATCCCGGACCGGCGGGGGGCGGGCGCGAGTCCGGCTCCGGGGTCGGGGCCGGGGCCGGCTTCGGCTTCCGCTGGAGGGCCGGCCTCGTCCTCGGCCTCGGTTCCGGTTTCGTCCGCGGCTTCGGCCGGTGGGGCGGCGGGGGCGCTTCCGGAGACGCAGGCCGGGATGCCGGGGGGCGCGGGGGCGGCGGCTTCCGCGCCGGGGGCTCCGGGTGCGCCGGACGGGCCGGGTATGCCTGGTGTGCCTGGTGTGCCGTCCGGGGCTACGCCGTGGGCCGGGACGGACACGAACGCGGATGCCGGTGAGGACCGGTCGGTGCCGTTGCCGGCGACCGTCTTCGCGCCGCCGTTGAGCGGTTCCGACGACGAGGCCCGGCCGCCCACGGCGCCGCCCGACGCCAAGACGGCCCTGATGTCGGGCGGCAGTCAACTTCCCCGGACGGCGGTCTCCCCGGCGGTGGACCACCCGAACGCGCCGGGCGGTCCGGGGGGTCCGGGCGGTCCGGTGGGCCCGCAGGGCCAGGGCGGTGGGCCGGTGCCTCCGCACGCGCCGGGTGCGCAGTCGTACGGGTATCCGCAAGGCCAGGGCCAGGGCCAGGGCCAGGGCCAGAGTCAGGGTCAGGGTGCGGGCGGTGCTGGGGCGGGGGTCACGCCGCCGCCTCCGCCGCCGGGGGGTCCGGGTGGTCTTGGGGCCGGGGTCACTCCTCCTCACCCGCCTTCGCCTTCGCCTTCGGCTGGGCCCGGTGGGTCCTCCTCCGGGTATCCGCAGGGTGCGGGTGTGCCCGGGACTCCGCCTCCCGGGGGGCTCGCGCCGGGTGTGTCGTCGTACGGGTACCCGCAAGGGCCCGGCGGTGGGGCGCCGCAGCCGTCGGCCCCGGGATCCGGTGGTCCGGAGCGGTCGCTCGCGCCCCACGCCGGGGACATCGCCGACGCCGCGACCAGCAAGGCGGCGCCTCCGCCGCGTCGTGCGCGCGGCGGCGCGAATCCGCCGCCTCCGCCGGGCGCCCCGGGTACGCCCGGAGCACGCCCCCCGGGCGCGCCGGGCACGCCCGCCCCGTCGGCGGGCGGGTATGTGCCGACGCAGCTCGTGTCGGCGCTCGGCCCCGAGGGGCCCCAGGGGTCCGAAGGGCCCGCCGCCGGACCGGGGGCTCCTCCGGCTCCGGGCACGTCCCAGACCCCCGGTGCGCCGAGTCAGCCTGGCGCGCCCCGCCCGCCCGGTGTTCCGGGGACGCCGGGTGGTACGCCCGGTGGTACGCCTCCGGGCGGTGTGCACCATGCGGCCACGATGTTCGCCGATCCTGGGCGCACGGGTCCCGGTGCGGGTGCGCCGCGGCCTCCGGGGCCGCCCGGCGCCCCAGGTGCGCCCCAGCCCCCCGGTGCTCCGGGCGCCCCCGGTGCCCAGCGCCCCCCGGGTATGCCCGCCGCCCCTGGCGCGCCTCAGCCTCCCGGGGCCCCCGGCATGCCCGGCACGCCTCAGCCGCCCGGTGCTCCGGGCACCCCCGGTGCTCCGGGTGCTCCAGGTGGGCGTGGGGCCGTGCACCACGCGGAGACCGTGCTGTCCGCGCCCCCGGCGGGCGGTCCCGGCATGCCCCCGCCGCCGCAGGCTCCGGGCGCGCCCGGCATGGCACCGGGCGCCATGCCGCCGCCTGGTGCGATGCCTCCGCCCGGTGCCGTCCCGCCGCCCGGTGCGATGCCGCCGCCCCCGCCTCCCGGCTCCGGGCAGCAGCCGTCGTACGGCTATCCGCAGCAGGCGCAGCCGACCGTGGGACCCGGCTATCAGGCCGTGCTGCGCTACCGCGCGCAGGACGGTTCCGAGCAGCAGCTGATCCGGCGTTCGGCGCCGGGGACGCCGCACCCGGAGTGGCAGATCTTCCACGAGCTGCGGGCCATGAACGTGCCGCCGGACCAGGTTCTGGAGCTGCACACCGAGCTGGAGTCGTGCGAGCTGCCGGGCGCGTACTGCGCGCGGATGATCCGGGAGCAGTGGCCGCAGGCGCGGATCGCGAGCATCGCCCCGTACGGCACGGACCATGCGAGCCGGCAGCAGGGCATGCGGCAACTGCTCGCGCATCAGGGTGAGTTGCACCAGGTCGCCGACGGGCCGGCCCGGCCGGCGCCGATCCGCGCGCCTCTTCCGCAGGTGCAGCCCGCGCCGCCGGTTCCGCCGGAGGGCGTGGCGCAGGAGCTGGCGGGGGCGTTCGGGCCGGGCCTGTTCCGGTTCGAGCAGGCCGCGGTGTCCCGGCAGGGCGTGCCGCCGGTGGTGGCGCACACGCTGGTGGTCGCGGGGCTGCCGATGGACATGGGCCCGTTCTTCTGGGCGCAGGCCCAGCCGGGGCGTCCCGTGCCGACGCTGGCGGAGCTGGCGGCCGAGCGCGGAGTGCCGTCGGCGGCGGACGCGGGCTCGTACCTCGTCATGGGCAGCGACTTCGGCAAGGCGATCTGCGTGCAGTACGGCACGGCGAACATCGTGGCGGTGCCCGTGGAGGCGGGGCCCGGCGGTGCGCCCGTACCGCCGCAGTTCGTGAACACGGGGCTGCCGGAGTTCCAGCGGTGCCTGGCGCTGCTCGGGCGGATGTGGCGGCTCAGGTTCGGGCTGAACCAGGAGCAGGCGGGCCGGTGGACCGTGGACTTCCAGGTCCAGCTGGCCGCCCTCGACCCGGCGGCGCTCGGTTCGCCGGAGAGCTGGTGGTCGGTGCTGCTGGAGCAGATGTGGGACGGGCTGCTGTGACGCGTCGTCACTGCTGACGCGGCCCGCGAGAGCGGAGGGCCGGACTCGATCGTGTGATCGGGTCCGGCCCTTTCGCGTGCGCGTCGTGCCCATGGCCCCTGCGCGGAGTGTCGTGGTACGCACACTTCCATCCGATATATCAAGATGTGCGCGACATCATCATCTCGCATCCGTTCGGCGGAGAGGGGTCCAGGATGAGCAGCGCATCGGTGTCGCCACGGGGGTTCGTGGGCGGGCGAGGGCGCGCCTACCGTCCCGAACAGGTCGACGCGTACGCCGATGCCCTCTCCCGGGACCGGGACGCCGCCTGGGAGCGCGCCGCCCGGCTGACCGTGCTCGCCAAGGACATGGAGGCGCAGGCGGCGCGGCTGCGGGAGACGGTGGCGGCGCTCGCCCCGCAGACGTACGAGACCCTCGGAGAGGGGGCGCGGCGGCTCTTCGAGCTCGGGCGCAAGGAGGCCGCGGCCCTGCGGGAGAGCGCGCGGGGGGAGGCGCGGCGCCTCGTGGAGGAGGCGCGGGCGCAGGCGGACGGCGTGCGCGAGACCGCGCAGGCGCACGCCGACGCCGTACGCGCCGAGGGCGAGGAGCGTGCCCGCCAGCGGCTGCTCGCGGCGCGCGCCGAAGCCGACGACATCCGGATCGCGGCCCGGCGCGGGGTGAAGGAGAGCCGCGGCGAAGCGCTGGCCGCGCTGCGTGACGTACGCCAGCGCACCACCGGGATGCTCGCCGAGCAGGCCAAGGAGCACGCCGAGCGGTGGGCCGAGGCCGAGCGGGAGGCGCGGGAGCGGGCCGCCGCGCTGGACGCGCGCGACGCGGAGCGGGTGACGCGGGCCGAGGCCGCGTTGTCGGAGGCGAAGCGGGCGTTCGCCGGGGCGGAGGTGTCGGCGCGGCGGTTGCAGGAGGAGGCGCGGGAGCGGGCGGCCGAGGTGATCGCGCGGGCGCGGGCGCGCGAGGAACGGATCGCCCGGGAGACCGAGGGGGTCCTGCGGGAGCACGGGGAGCGCTGGGACGACGTGCGGGCGCAGATGGACCACGTACAGAACAGCCTGACGACGCTCACGGGGCGGGCCGCGCTGGAGTGACTGGGGTGACTGGGGTGACTGGGGTTGCTGCGGTTACTGGGGTGGCTGCTGCCACGGACAGGACGCGTACGGCGGTGAGGGGTCGTACGGCACAACTCCCGGTTGTCCGGGCATCCTTGTCGGCGATGCATCAACAGGATGCAGAACGCACGGGAGGCAGACTCATGGACATAGCCGTCTTCGGAGCGAACGGGCCGACCGGCCGGCTGGTCGTCGAACAGGCGGGCGCCGAGGGGCACACGGTCACCGCCGTCACGCGCCGTCCGGGGGGCTTTCCGCCGCACGGGCCGTGGTTACGGGTGGTCGAGGCGGATGTGCGCGACCCGGACGCGGTCGACCGTGCCGTGGCCGGGCGGGACGCGGTGATCTCCGCGCTCGGCGCTCCCTTCGGCCGCCGGCCGGTGACCGTGTACTCCACCGGCGCCGCGCACATCCAGCGGGCCATGGCCCGGCACGGCGTACGCCGGCTCGTCGCCGTGACCTCGACCGTGCTGTTCGGGACGCCCGCGCCCGGCGAGACCTTCCTGTTCCGGAAGGTGGTGGAGCCGTCCCTCACCCGGTTCATGGGCCGCACCGTGTACGAGGACATGCGGCGCATGGAGGAGATCGTGGGCGCCGGCGGCCTCGACTGGACGGTGCTGCGCCCCGGTGGCCTGTTCGACGCGCCCGCCGTCAGCGACTACCAGGTCGCGACGGCCCGGTTGCCCGGCCGGTACACGGCCCGCGCGGACCTCGCGCGCGAACTCGTGCGCCAGGCCGTCGCCGGCGACGAGCACGTGCGCTCCTACGTCGACATCCGCACCACCCAGAACACACCGACGCTCCTCGACCTCCTGCGCAAGGAGGCGCTGGGGAGGTGACGGGGAGGTGACGGGGAAGGGGAAGGGGAACCGGTGGTCGCCGCGCCGGGCGCGCGTCAGTCGCCGAGTGACGTGCGCCGGTAGCGGACGCCCGGGCGGCCGTCGAGGGTGAGGGATCCGGCCGCGGTGAAGCCGTTGCGTTCCAGGACGGTCCGGGACGCCGGGTTGTCGAGGGTGGTCAGCGCGGTCAGCGAGACCAGGCCGTACGCCGTCGCGGCCAGCCGGCACACCTCCCGCACGGCCGCCGTCGCGACCCCGCGCCCCGCGGCCGACTCGCCGATCCGGTACCCGAGTTCGGCGTGGCCGTCCGCGACGTCGACCAGGTTGACGCGGCCGATCAGCTCGCGTTCCTCGTCCAGGACGACGTGGAAGTGGCACAGACCGGCGTCCTGTTCGGCGAGGAGCGCCTGGTGACGGGCGGGGAACTCGGCGAAGTACGCGTCTCCGCGATCCGGGACGGACCGGGCGAAGCAGGCGCGGTTGATCCGCTCGAAGGCGAGCAACGCGTCGGCGTGATCGGCCCGCAGGCGCTCCAGGGTGGGCATGAGTCCCAGGTTACGCACGGTGCGGGTGCCGTCGGAGCCGGACGGACGGGTCCGGTCAACTCCCTGTGGCCAGGCTTCCGTGGCCCACGGGACCGCCTGAGCCTGCGACTCGGGGCTGATGTCAGGCCCCGCCCCGCGGCCTACCGTCCTCGGCATGAACAGACCACGCCGTTCATGGGCCGCGGCCACGACCGCCGGGCTCGCGCCCACCCTGTCGGTCAAGGGGACCGCCCAGCCGCTGCTGGACGGCCCGTCACCGGCGCACCCCGAGGTCGCGGTCCGACTGCCCTGACCCGTCCGGGTGTTCACTCCTTGAGCACCGGGAACCTGCGCGGCGCGAGGAACAGCAGCACCAGGAACGCCACCGCCGCCGCGCAGGACGCGCCCAGGTAGACGGCGTGCACCGCGTCCGCGATGGCCCGGCGGGTGGCCTCGGGCGCGGTGCCCGCGTCCAGGGCGCGCGTCACCGAGTCCAGGTCGCCCGCGCCGCCGAGCCGCGCGGCCAGCACCCCGTTGGCGATCGCTCCGAAGACGGCCGCGCCGACCGTCTGGCCGGTCTGCCGGCAGAACAGGACGGACGCCGTGGTCGTGCCGCGTTCGGCCCAGCCGACCGTCGACTGGACGCCGACGATCAGCGGGAGCTGGAACAGGCCGAGCGCGGCCCCGAGCAGCAGCATCAGCAGGGTCGGCTGCCAGGCGGCGCCGGGATACGGCAAGAAGGGGAACGCGAACAGGATCAGCGCCGCCGTGCCGATGCCCAGCATCGCGGTGTCGCGGAAGCCGATGCGCCGGTACACGTGCTGGCTGAGGGCGGCCGACACCGGCCAGCTCAGTGTCCACACGGACAGTACGAACCCCGCGGCCACCGGTGCCAGCCCCAGCACCGACTGCGCGTACGTCGGCAGGAACACGGCCGGCGCCACCATCAGCAGGCCCAGCGCACCGAGGGCGAGGTTGACCGCGGCGATCGTCCGGCGGCGCCACACCCATCCGGGGATGATCGGCTCCGCGGCCCGGCGCTCCACCAGCACCACGACCGCCACCAGCGCGAGCCCCGTACCGAACAGCGCCGCCGAGGGCACCGACAGCCACGGCCAGGCCACCCCGCCCTGCACCAGGGCCGTCAGCAGCACACCCCCGCACGCGAACACCGCCAGCGCGCCCGCCCAGTCGACCCGCGCGCGCGGGCCGGCCGGCCGCTCGCGCCCGGGTTCGTGCAGGTACCGGACGATCAGCCACAGCGCGACGGCCCCGACCGGCAGGTTGACCAGGAAGATCCAGCGCCAGTCCGTGTACGTGGCCAGCACCCCGCCCACGCCCGGTCCCGCGACCGCCGAAACCGCCCACACCGTGGACAGCTTGGACTGGATCTTCGGGCGGTCCTTCAGGGGGTACAGGTCCGCGGCCAGGGTCTGCACGGTGCCCTGGAGAGCGCCGCCGCCCAGGCCCTGCACGACCCGGAACGCGATCAGCGCGCCCATGTTCCAGGCCAGCGCGCACAGCAGGGAGCCGAGCAGGAAGAGGGCCGCGCCGGCGACCAGTACGGGCTTGCGGCCGAAGGTGTCGGAGAGCTTGCCGTACACCGGCAGGGTCACCGTCACGGCGAGCAGATACCCGGAGAACAGCCAGGAGAACACCGAGAAGCCGCCGAGGTCGCCGACGATCTGCGGTACGGCCGTGGCGACGATGGTGGAGTCCAGGGCGGCCAGCGCCATCGCGAGCATCAGGGCGGCGACCACGGCACCGCGCCGGTCGGGCGGGGTGTGCTCCGCTGCTGCGCGTATCGCGGGTCTCGTGTCGCCCACCCCTGGTTCCTTTCCCCCTGCACCTATCCGCCGCACGACAGCTTCCCACTCCACCCGTGTCCCGCGGGAGGACTTGACCCTCACGTCACGGAAGGGTGGAGCCTGGGTGGGCCTGAGGGTGGAGCCGACCCCGAGAAACACTCCACCCAGCGGTGGAGATCCCCTAGGGGTACCTCCGTACTAGGGGTCGGGGAGGGTTCGTACCGACGGAGGACGAGAGCGGCCGGGAGCGTCCTTAACCTGGCTTTATGCCGCTGGGGTGTGGTGGTCGGGGAGGTTCACCGCACCGGTGGGGGTGGGGTTTACCCCAGGAGAAGACTGCGCTGAGCACCAGCGCGCCGGACCCCTCCCGGGCACCAGACTCATCGACGTAGCCACTGGACGCGTAGCCACCGCGACATGACCACGGCGACGCGTAGCCACGGCGACGTCACCACGGCGACGAGACCACCTCGTCCTCTCGCTTCAACAGTTGACCTACATAGGAGATACACCGTGACATCGGCTGTGACCATTCCCAGGCACGGGGGCACTGGAGGGCGTACGGCCGTTGCCGCGCGAGCGCGGCAGGTCGTGAAGGCGTACGGGTCCGGTGAGACCCGGGTCGTCGCCCTCGACCACGTCGACGTGGACATCGCCAGCGGTCAGTTCACCGCGATCATGGGTCCCTCGGGGTCCGGCAAGTCCACGCTGATGCACTGCCTCGCCGGTCTCGACACCGTCACCTCCGGGCAGATCTACCTGGACGACACCGAGATCACCGGCCTGAAGGACAAGAAGCTCACCCAACTGCGCAGGGACCGCATCGGGTTCATCTTCCAGGCGTACAACCTGCTGCCGACGCTGAACGCGCTCGAGAACATCACCCTGCCCATGGACATCGCGGGCCGCAAGCTCGACAAGGCGTGGCTGGGGCGGGTCGTCGACACCGTCGGCCTCTCCGACCGGCTCAAGCACCGGCCCACCCAGCTCTCCGGCGGCCAGCAGCAGCGCGTCGCCGTGGCCCGCGCCCTGGCCGCCCGGCCCCAGATCATCTTCGGCGACGAGCCGACCGGGAACCTCGACTCCCGTGCGGGTGCTGAGGTGCTGGGCTTCCTGCGCCGGTCCGTGGACGAGCTCGGCCAGACCATCGTCATGGTCACCCACGACCCGGTGGCCGCCTCGTACGCGGACCGGGTGCTGTACCTCGCCGACGGCCGGATCGTCGACGAGATGTACGAGCCGACCGCCGAGGCCGTCCTGGACCGCATGAAGGACTTCGACGCCCGGGGGCGTACGTCATGACCGTCCTGAAGACCTCGATGCGCAACTTCTTCGCGCACAAGGGGCGGATGGCCCTGTCGGCGGTCGCGGTCCTGCTGTCGGTCGCCTTCGTGTGCGGGACACTCGTCTTCACCGACACGATGAACACGACGTTCGACAAGCTCTTCGCGACGACCGCGTCCGACGTCACGGTCTCCCCGAAGGAGGCCAAGAGCGACGACACCCCGCAGAACGGCAAGCCCGCGTCGCTGCCGGCGTCCACGCTGGCGCAGGTGGAGAAGGCCGAGGGCGTCAAGTCCGCCGAGGGCGCGGTCGGTTCGTCGGCCGTGACCGTCGTCGACCGCGACAACGAGAACATGGGCTCCAGCAGCGGCGCCCCGACGTTCGCGGGCAACTGGACGAAGAACGACGCCCGTTCGATGGAGATCACCACCGGGCACGCCCCGCGCGGGCCGACCGAGCTGATGGTCGACGCCGACACCGCCGACAAGCACGGCCTGAAGCTCGGCGAGGAACTGCGCACGATCTCCGTCGCCGGTGACTTCAAGGCGAAGATCGTCGGCATCGCCACCTTCAAGGTGACCAACCCCGGTGCCGCGATCGTCTTCTTCGACACCGAGACCGCCCAGCGTGAACTTCTCGGCGCCACCGGCCGGTTCACCCAGATCTACGTCAACGCCGCGCCCGGCGTGGACGACACGCGGCTCAAGCAGAACGTCTCCCAGGCCCTGGACGGCACCTACAAGCTCCAGACGGCCAAGGAGAACGCCGACGAGAACCGCAAGAGCGTCGGCGAGTTCATGAACGTCATCAAGTACGCCATGCTCGGCTTCGCCGGCATCGCGTTCCTGGTCGGCATCTTCCTGATCATCAACACCTTCTCCATGCTGGTCGCCCAGCGCACCCGGGAGATCGGCCTGATGCGGGCGATCGGCTCCTCCCGCAAGCAGGTCAACCGCTCGGTGCTGATAGAGGCGCTGCTGCTCGGTGTCGTCGGCTCGATCCTCGGCGTGGGCGCCGGCGTCGGCATCGCGATCGGCCTGATGAAGCTGATGTCGTCGGCCGGCATGAACCTCTCCACCGACGACCTGACCGTGAAGGCGACCACCCCGATAGCGGGTGTGGTCCTGGGTGTCGTGGTCACCGTCCTCGCCGCCTATCTGCCGGCCCGCCGCGCCGGCAAGGTCTCCCCGATGGCCGCACTGCGCGACGCCGGTACACCGGCCGACGGCCGCGCGGGACTGGTGCGCGGCGTGATCGGCCTGGTGCTGACGGGCGCGGGCGTGGTCGCCCTGTTCGCGGCGGCGGGCGCCGACAAGGCGAGCGACGGTTCGCTGATGCTGGGCGCGGGCGTGGTGCTGTCCCTGATCGGCTTCGTCATCATCGGTCCGTTGCTCACCGGGGGCCTGGTCCGGGCGCTCAGCGCGGTGCTGCTGCGGCCCTTCGGCTCGGTGGGCCGCCTGGCCGAGCGCAACGCCCTGCGCAACCCGCGCCGCACCGGTGCCACGGGCGCCGCCCTGATGATCGGCCTGGCCCTGGTGGCCTGTCTGTCGGTCGTCGGCTCCTCGATGGTCGCCTCCGCCACCAGCGAGCTGGACAAGTCGGTCGGCGCGGACTTCATCGTCCAGGGCAACCAGCGGATCGTCCCGCAGGCCCAGAAGGCGATGGAGCAGAGCCCCGGGCTCGCCCACGTCACCAGCTACCGGGAACTCGACGCCACGCTGACCTCGCCCGACGGCAAGACGGACAGCTCCGGAGTCACCGCCGCCGATCCCACGTACGCCGAGGACCTGCGCCGCGCGACCACGGCGGGCACGCTGAAGGCCGCGTACGGCAAGGACGCCATGTCGGTCGGCTCGGACTACGCCAAGGCACACGGCGTGCGCGTCGGCGACACCATCAGCGTCACCTTCACGGGCGGCCGGACGGCGAAGCTGAAGGTCGCTGCCATCACGGACGACGACAGCGCCCTCGACCAGGGTGCGCGCTACATCAGTACCGAGACGATGGAGACGTACGTCCCGGCCGACCAGATCCCGCCGAACTCGATCATGTTCGCCAAGGCGAAGGAAGGCCAGACGGAGCAGGCGTACGCGGCGCTGAAGAAGGCGCTGGACAAGTACCCGACGTACCAGGTCCGCGACCAGACCGACTACAAGCAGGAACTGAAGGACCAGATCGGCCAGCTCCTGAACATGGTCTACGGCCTGCTCGCCCTCGCGATCATCGTGGCGGTCCTGGGCGTGGTGAACACCCTGGCGCTGTCGGTGGTCGAGCGGACCAGGGAGATCGGCCTGATGCGGGCGATCGGCCTCTCCCGCCGTCAGCTGCGCCGCATGATCCGCCTGGAGTCGGTGGTGATCGCCCTCTTCGGCGCACTGCTGGGCCTCGGCCTGGGCATGGGGTGGGGCGCGACAGCCCAGAAGTTGCTCGCCCTGGAGGGCCTGAACGTCCTCGACATCCCCTGGCCGACGATCATCGGCGTCTTCATCGGGTCGGCCTTCGTGGGCCTGTTCGCCGCGCTGATCCCGGCGTTCCGGGCGGGCCGGATGAACGTACTGAACGCGATCGCGACCGAATAGCCACCCCGGACGGGGGACGGGGGAAGGGGGAACGGGGAACGGGGGAACGGGGATGCCGGGCCCGGTGCCGAAGGCTGATGCCTTCGGCACCGGGCCCGGCGCCGTGCTCTGAGGCGGGCCCGGCGCCAGCTCTGAGGCGGGCCTGGCGGCCTGGCGCCATGCTCAGGCTCAGAGTGGCGCCGGGGGCTGGGGAGCGGACATGGTCCACATCACGCGGCACCCTTCGCGTGGGCCGGTCACCGCGGTCTGAGGGTTCCGCGGGTTCCGCCGCTTCCGCGGTTTCCGCGGTGTCGAGTACCGGGCGGCTGTGGTCTTCCCGGCTCGGCGGCTCGGCGGCTCCGGCGGCTCTGGCGGCTCCGGCGATACCGGCGGTACTGGCGACTCCGGCGGCACCCGCCGCCGGGTGGTGCCGGGTGGCGCCGATCGGCGCCCGGGTCGCCCTCCCGGCCGGGCTCGCCGCCGCCCTGCGCGCCGTCGGCATCGGCGTCCCCGCGCCCGCGCCGGTCACAGGAGTACGCACGTTGTCCACAGGCCCCGGCGTTCGCGACAGCGTCGTCGTACGCTGGAGACCCCCCGGCCCGTACCTCGCGTCGGGCGATTCGCGTTGCCCACCCCCCGACGAAAGCCGCCCCCGAATGAGCCTGCACGGTCTGCTCGACGCCGTCGTCAAGGACACCGCCCTCGCGGAAGCGATCAAGGCTGCCGCAGACGGCAACCGCCTGCACGTCGACCTGGTCGGCCCGCCCGCGGCCCGTCCCTTCGCGGTCGCCGCCCTGGCCCGCGAGTCCGGCCGCCCGGTCCTGGCGGTGACGGCGACGGGCCGTGAGGCCGAGGACCTGGCCGCGGCCCTGCGCTCGCTCCTCCCCTCGGAGGGCGTCGTGGAGTACCCGTCCTGGGAGACCCTTCCGCACGAGCGGCTCAGCCCCCGCAGCGACACCGTCGGCCGCCGCCTCGCCGTGCTGCGCCGGCTGGCCCACCCCCGGCCCGACGACCCCGAGACCGGCCCGGTCTCCGTCGTCGTGGCCCCCGTCCGCTCGGTGCTCCAGCCGCAGGTCAAGGGCCTCGGCGAGCTGGAACCGGTGGCACTGCGCACCGGACAGACCGCCGACCTGGACGAGATCGTGCAGGCCCTCGCGGCCGCCGCCTACGCGCGCGTGGAGCTCGTGGAGAAGCGCGGCGAGTTCGCCGTCCGCGGAGGCATCCTCGACGTCTTCCCGCCCACCGAGGAACACCCCCTGCGCGTCGAGTTCTGGGGCGACGACGTCGAGGAGATCCGCTACTTCAAGGTCGCCGACCAGCGCTCCCTGGAGGTCGCCGCACACGGCCTGTGGGCCCCGCCCTGCCGCGAACTCCTGCTGACCGAGGACGTCCGCGCACGCGCGCGTGCCCTGGCCGAGGAGCACCCGGAGCTCGGCGAACTGCTCGGCAAGATCGCCGAGGGCATCGCGGTGGAAGGCATGGAGTCCCTGGCTCCGGTCCTGGTCGACGACATGGAGCTGCTGCTGGACGTCCTGCCCAAGGGCTCGATGGCCGTCGTCTGCGATCCGGAGCGGGTGCGCACCCGGGCGGCGGACCTCGTGACGACCTCGCAGGAGTTCCTGCAGGCGTCCTGGGCGGCCACCGCGGGCGGCGGCGAGGCACCGATCGACGTCGGCGCGGCCTCCCTGTGGTCCATCGCGGACGTCCGGGACCGGGCGCGCGAGCTGGGCATGATGTGGTGGTCGGTGTCGCCGTTCGCGGCGGACCTCGAACTGGACGCGGACACGCTCAAACTGGGCATGCACGCGCCGGAGAGCTACCGCGGCGACACCGCCAAGGCGCTCGCCGACACCAAGGGCTGGCTGGCCGACGGCTGGCGCACGGTGTTCGTCACCGAGGGCCACGGCCCGGCGGCCCGCACGGTCGAGGTGCTCGGCGGCGAGGGCATCGCGGCCCGCCTGGACG
Source organism: Streptomyces sp. NPDC003011 (assembly GCF_053591515.1). Classification (NCBI taxonomy): domain Bacteria; kingdom Bacillati; phylum Actinomycetota; class Actinomycetes; order Kitasatosporales; family Streptomycetaceae; genus Streptomyces; species Streptomyces sp. NPDC003011. The sequence goes on along the minus strand of NZ_JBSFTY010000006.1, from coordinate 70,947 downwards.
CGGACCTCGGGGACATCTCCCCCTCCGTCGTGCACGTGGCGTGCGGCTCGATCGACTACGGCTTCGTGGACCCGGCGCTGAGGCTGGCCGTCCTGACGGAGACCGACCTCTCCGGGCAGAAGGCGGCCGGCAAGGACGGCGCCCGCATGCCCGCCCGCCGCCGCAAGACGATCGACCCGCTGACCCTGGAGGCGGGCGACTTCATCGTCCACGAGCAGCACGGCGTGGGCCGCTACATCGAGATGGTGCAGCGGACCGTGCAGGGCGCGACCCGCGAGTACCTCGTCGTGGAGTACGCCCCCGCCAAGCGCGGCCAGCCCGGCGACCGTCTCTACATCCCCACCGACCAGCTGGAGCAGATCACCAAGTACGTCGGCGGCGAGGCGCCCACGCTGCACCGCCTGGGCGGCGCCGACTGGACGAAGACGAAGGCCCGCGCGAAGAAGGCCGTCAAGGAGATCGCGGCCGACCTGATCAAGCTGTACAGCGCGCGCATGGCGGCCCCGGGGCACGCCTTCGGCGCCGACACGCCGTGGCAGCGCGAGCTGGAGGACGCCTTCCCGTACGTGGAGACGCCCGACCAGCTGACCACCATCGCCGAGGTCAAGGAGGACATGGAGAAGACGGTCCCGATGGACCGCCTGGTCTGCGGCGACGTCGGCTACGGCAAGACGGAGATCGCGGTGCGGGCCGCCTTCAAGGCCGTCCAGGACGGCAAGCAGGTGGCGGTGCTGGTGCCCACCACCCTGCTGGTGCAGCAGCACTTCGGCACGTTCTCCGAGCGCTACTCGCAGTTCCCGGTCAACGTGCGGGCGCTGTCGCGCTTCCAGACGGAGACGGAGGCGAAGGCGGTCCTGGAGGGCCTGCGGGACGGCTCGGTGGACATCGTCATCGGCACCCACCGCCTGTTCTCCGCGGAGACCAAGTTCAAGGACCTGGGCCTGGTCGTCGTCGACGAGGAGCAGCGCTTCGGCGTCGAGCACAAGGAGCAGCTGAAGAAGCTCCGCGCGAACGTGGACGTGCTGACCATGTCCGCGACCCCGATCCCGAGGACCCTGGAGATGGCGGTCACCGGCATCCGCGAGATGTCCACGATCACCACACCCCCGGAGGAGCGGCACCCGGTGCTGACCTTCGTCGGGCCGTACGAGGAGAAGCAGATCGGTGCGGCCATCCGCCGTGAACTGCTGCGCGAGGGCCAGGTCTTCTACATCCACAACCGGGTGGAGTCCATCGACCGCGCGGCGGCGCGGCTGCGGGAGATCGTCCCCGAGGCGCGGATCGCCATCGCCCACGGCCAGATGTCGGAACAGGCCCTGGAACAGGTGGTCGTCGACTTCTGGGAGAAGAAGTTCGACGTCCTGGTCTCCACGACGATCGTCGAGTCCGGCATCGACATCGCCAACGCGAACACCCTGATCGTGGAGCGCGGCGACAACTTCGGCCTGTCCCAGCTGCACCAGCTGCGCGGCCGGGTCGGCCGAGGCCGCGAGCGGGGCTACGCGTACTTCCTCTACCCGCCGGAGAAGCCGCTGACGGAAACGGCCCACGAGCGCCTGGCGACCATCGCCCAGCACACGGAGATGGGCGCGGGCATGTACGTGGCGATGAAGGACCTGGAGATCCGCGGCGCCGGAAACCTCCTCGGCGGCGAGCAGTCCGGTCACATCGCGGGCGTCGGCTTCGACCTGTACGTGCGCATGGTCGGCGAGGCGGTCGCGGACTACCGCGCCTCCCTGGAAGGCGGTGTGGTGGAGGAGCCGCCGCTGGAGGTCAGGATCGAGCTGCCGGTCGACGCGCACGTCCCGCACGACTACGCCCCCGGCGAGCGGCTGCGCCTGCAGGCGTACCGGTCGATCGCCTCGGTCAACTCCGAGGAGGACGTCAAGGCCGTACGCGAGGAACTCGTCGACCGCTACGGCAAGCTGCCCGAGCCGGTGGAGAACCTGCTCCTGGTGGCGGGCCTGCGGATGCTCGCCCGCGCGTGCGGCGTCGGCGAGATCGTCCTGCAGGGCACCAACATCCGCTTCGCGCCGGTGGAGCTGCGGGAGTCGCAGGAGCTGCGGCTCAAGCGGCTGTACCCGGGGACCGTCATCAAGCCGTCCGCCCACCAAGTGCTGGTCCCGCGCCCGAAGACCGCGAAGGTCGGCGGCAAGCCGCTGGTCGGGCGGGCACTGCTCGGGTGGGTGGGGGAGTTCCTGACGTCGATCCTGGGGTCGTAGGGACGTCGATCCTGGGGTCGTGGTGACGTCGATCCTGGGGTCGTAGGGACCGCCCGGCGACGGGCGGCCCTGACGGGGCGGCACCGGCGGCACCGGCGAGCACCGGTGGGATGGGCGGCACCGGTGCCACCGGGGCATTGGGGGCTGCCGGGGTCGTCCTGGCGGGCGGTCGGCCGTCGTCAGGAGCCCGTCGTCACGCGCCTGCGGGCTGCGGCGTGCGGGCTGCCACCTTAGGCCTGCCGCCTGCCGCCTGCCGCCTGCCGCCTGAGGCCTGAGGGCGAGAACTGAGCGCGAGGACAGCACGCGTGGACAGTGCGCGCGGGCGGGCGGGGCGGTGCGCGCGGGTGCGCGGGCGCTCAGCTCGTGCGGAACAGCGTGTTCGCCAGGCCGCGGAACACCTCCTCGGGGTCCTGGCCGCCCACCGCGCCGTCCAGGTTGTGGCCGAGGAGCAGCGTGGCGAAGCCGTGGGCCAGGGACCAGGCGGCCACTCCGGCGAGGCGGGCGTCGATACCGAAATCCGCGGAGCGTACGGCGGAGACCGCGTCGCGCAGGGCGTCGGTGGCGAGGGCGCGGGCCGTGGTGAGTTCGAGGTCGTCGGGGCGCAGCAGCCCGGGTGCGAACATCACCGCGAAGTGTGCCGGGTGATCGCGGGCGAAGCGTACGTAGCGCACGCCCGCGTCCTTCAGGTCCGCCGCCTCCCGCACCGTGCCGGCGAGCAGCCCGAAGCCCTCGGCCGCGATCGCCGTGAGCAGTCCGGTGCGGTCCTTGAAGTGGTGGGCCGGCGCCGCGTGGGAGACGCCGGCGCGACGGGCGAGGTCGCGCAGGCTCAGCGCGGAGGGACCGTCGGCGGCGATGACGTCGAGTGCGGCGGTGAGGATGGTGCGGCGCAGATCGCCATGGTGGTAGGCGCGGTCGCCGTGCTTCGTTTCCGTGGGGGCCATGGTCAGCAGCGTACGCCGGATCTAGGCATTGACAAGTTCGGACGGCTCGGGCAATCTTGTCAGTGTCAAGTTGCGCGGGGCGGATCGTTGCCGGACGGGAGTGCGTCATGGGGGAATACGGGGAGCGCGGGGAGCATGGGGAACGCGGCGGGCAGGCCGGCGGGGTCACCGCCCGGGACGGCGGCGGCGTGGAGCTGTCCCGTGTGCGACAGCTCTGGCACCTGCTGGAGCCGCTGCACGCGGTGCTGTACTACGCGCCGGAGGCCTTCGAGGAAGCCGCGGCCCTCGGGTACGACACCGAGGAGCGCTGGCCCGCGTACTTCCCGTACCGGGCCGCGCCGTTGGGCGCGGTGGGCGCCGAGCGGGTGACCTCCGCCTTCTACAGCTTCAGTCCCCGCATGGTCGCCGAGCATGTCGAACCGGCGTGGAAGGTGGCGAGCCCCGAGGCGGTGCTCGCGGCGAGGACGCGCGGCATCGACCGGGCGTACCGCGCGATATTCGGCGACCGCGCCCACAGTCCCGAACTGGCCGAGGCCGCCGCCCTGGCCCGGCGCGCGGCCGAGGCGGCGAACACGGCGGGCCGTCCTCTCGCCGCGGCCAACGCGGAGCTGGAGTGGCCCGAGGCTCCTCATCTCCAGCTGTGGCACGCGGCGACGATCCTGCGCGAGCACCGAGGCGACGGCCACCTCGCGGCCCTGCTCGTGGCCGGTCTCGATCCGGTCGAGTCGCTGGTGTCCTTCGCCGCGACAGGCGCCGCGAGCGTCGAGCGCTTCGAGAGCCGCGGCTGGAGCGCCGCGCAGTGGACGGCCGCCCGGGAGCGCCTGTCCGCCCGGGGCCTGATCGACGAGAACGGTACGGCCACGGAGGCGGGTCGCGACCTGCGCCGCCAGGTCGAACTGGACACCGACCGCCTCGCGTCCGCACCCTGGCGAACCCTCGGCCAGGAAGCGGTGGCGCGTCTGGCCGACCTGCTCGGCGAGTTCTGGATCGCGGTGCTGTCCTCGGGGCTGCTGCCGTCGGAGACGACGCTGGGGATCGGGAAGGCGTGAGAAGGGTGAAGCCGGCGCGAGGAAGGTGAAGCCGCCCGCCGGAGGTGGCTCTCCGCGGACGGCTTCTGTTTCAGGGGTCGGCGGGTGCCCGGCCGGGCGCGTGGCCCGGGCAGGTACCCCGTGACCTCAGTGAGTCTCCGGCCTTACGGCTGGTCGGGGCCTTACGGCTGGTCGGGCCTGTCGCGATCCATGCCCAGCGAGCCTTCGGTCCGCTGCTGCGTGTCGTCGACCTGGTTCTCGTACCTGCCGCCCGTCCGGTCGTTGGCCTTCCGCTCCGCGGTGTCGGACATGTCCTTGCCCTTGCTGCCCTTCACCTGGTTCTTGAGCTTGTCGAAGATGCCCATCCAGATCTCCTTCCGGAGGTGACTCGCATCGACAATACGCCGGACAGGTGACGAATGCCTGTTTAGGTCGGGTATGGTCTGGACCTCTCGGCGGTTACCGTGAGTCCAGTGAGAACCGCCCGTGCCGAGGCGGAACAGGGCAGGCGAGGGGAGGGGCGCATCATGATGCGTCTGAGGGGCGGGACGAGTTCCGCCGTCATGGCCGGGCTGGCCGCATGTGCCGCCATGACGCTGGTCGCCGGCTGCGAGGGCCTCGACGCGAACGGCTCCGCACCGGAGAGCGGCGCGGCGGCACCGGCGTCGGACGGACGGTCCGTCAGTCCACTGCACAATCCGGACGGCACGAAGCCGGGCCTCGCGCCCGTCACGAGCGAGACCGACGAGGCCACGGCCCGGGGGCTCATCGAGAGCCTGCGGACCAAGGGTCGCGGGCCCAGGACGGGCTACGACCGGGACGAGTTCGGCTACGCCTGGATGGACACGGCCGACGACGTCCCGCTGGCACGCAACGGCTGCGACACCCGCAACGACCTCCTCCAGCGCGACGGCCAGAGCCTGCGCTTCCGCTCCGGCTCCGACTGCGTGGTCGTCGCCCTGACGCTGCGCGATCCGTACACCGGTACGACCATCCAGTGGCGCAAGCAGGATGCCTCCGAGGTGCAGATCGACCACGTGGTGCCGCTCTCCTACAGCTGGCAGATGGGCTCCTCGCGCTGGTCGGAGGACAAGCGCGAGCAACTGGCCAACGACCCCCTGAACCTCATCCCGGCCGAGGGCCGCGCCAACTCGTCCAAGGGCGACTCCGGCCCCGCGTCCTGGCTCCCGCCGAACAAGCAGATCCGGTGCGCCTACGTGGTCCGCTTCGCCCAGGTCGCCGCCAAGTACGAACTGCCGGTGACCGCGCCGGACCAGCGGATGATGCTGGAGCAGTGCGGGGGATGAGGAGAGGGCGACAGGGCCGGGGCGGCGAGACGGGGTGAGTGGGCTGCCGCCGAGCCCCGGCTCCGGCGGCCCATCCCCTCGCCGTCCCCTGTCATCCACTGCTGACCCGTGCCGGCCCTGCCGGCCCCCTTCCCTCCTCACCCCGCTGGCCCCGCCCTGCCCCTTCCGGCTCCGCCCGGCCCCGGTCAGGCCCGCCCGGCCCGCCCGGCCCGGTTTCGGGTGAAGGTGTGCGAACTGGTTCTGTCTGTCCCCTTGACTTCAATCCGGGCGTGTCACTACCGTCGCGCAGAATTTCGAACATCGTTCGATATGTCGGACGAATCGAATATGGCGTGTGCGACGGAGGACACCCCCATGCACGACCGATCCCCCAGACGCGGCAGACCCTTGGCGGCTGCCCTGTCCAGCTCGATCCTGGCGACGGCCCTGCTGGCCGGAGGGCCCGGGGCGGGTACCGCTCAGGCGGCCGACGACCCCAACGCGGTCGCCCTCGACAAGGACGCGATCCTCGCGGCCCAGCAGCTCGACGAGCCGCAGTGGTACAAGGACAACATCCCGTTCCTGGACACCCCCGACAACACCATCGACGAGGTCTACTACTACCGCTGGAGCACCTACAAGCGCGCGCTGCGCTACACCGTGCCGGGCACCGGGTACGTGTCGACCGAGTACGACGTGCCGATCGGCTACGCCGGGAACCCGTACACCGCGCTCCCGGACGCCACCGGCTACCACCTGCTGGACGGGCGCTGGCTGCACAACCGCGACTACGCCGGTGACTACCTGGACTTCTGGCTGCGCGGGGCGGGCAACTCGGGCGCGCGGAACTTCAGCGAGTGGATCACCAGCGCCGCGTACCAGCGCTTCCTGGTCACCGGTGACGCGGCCGAGATCAAGGCCGAACTCCCGCAGCTCATCGCGCTGTACAAGAGGTGGGACTCCAACTACACCAGCGACATCACGGTGAACGGCACGCCCTCCACCAGCGACCTGTACCACCAGACCCCGCTGTCCGACGCCACGGAGTACACCGAGACGTCGATGCACAGCAGCAACTGGTTCAGCGGCGGCCCCGGTTACCGGCCCACGATCAACGCGTACATGTTCGGTGCCGCCCAGGCGATCAGCAAGATCGCCACCATGACCGGGGACACCGCGACCGCGACCGAGTACACCGACAAGGCCGCGTCGCTCAAGGCCGGGGTGCAGAACTCGCTCTGGGACCCGCAGCGCCAGTTCTTCATGCAGGTCTACAACACGAACAACACCAACGGCACCCTCAAGCAGACCAGGACGACCTGGCGTGAGGCGATGGGCTTCGCCCCCTGGGCGTTCAACCTGCCCGACGCGCAGTACTCCACGGCGTGGAAGTACCTGACGGACCCGAAGCGGTTCGGGGCGGCGTTCGGGCCCACGACGCTGGAGCGGGTGCACGACTTCGAGGCCGAGCAGGCCGCCGTCACCCACGCGAACACCCACGACGCGTCGACGGCCTCCAACGGCAAGTACGTCGGGCAGATCGACTTCGCCGACAGCGCGGTCACCTTCACCGTGGACGCGCCCGGCGCCGGTACGTACCCGGTCACGGTCCACTACGCCAACGGCACCGCCGGCACGTCGACCCACAACGTCGTCGTGAACGGCGACACCGCCAACCCGGTCACCGTCAGCTACGCCCCCACCGGCAGCTGGGGCCAGTTCTCGGAGTCGAAGTCCGTCACCGTGCAGGTCCCGATGAAGGCCGGGGCCAACACGCTGAAGTTCACCAAGGGCACGGGCTTCGCCGAGCTGGACCGGATCGCGACGAACCCCTACTTCAACTACCAGGCGATCCCCGCCGAGCAGAAGCGCGACGACGCCAACTGCTGCCACTGGAACGGCCCGAGCTGGCCGTTCCAGACGAGCCAGATCCTGACCGGCATGGCGAACCTGCTCCAGGACTACCCGGCGCAGAACAACGTCACCAAGCAGGACTACCAGTCCATGCTGAGCCAGTTCGCCAAGCTCCAGCACAAGGACGGCAAGCCCTACATCGCCGAGGCCGCCAACGGTGACACCGGCGACTGGATCTACGACGGCTTCAACTTCAGCGAGCACTACAACCACTCCAGCTTCAACGACCTGGTGCTCTCCGGTCTGCTGGGCATCAAGCCCCAGGCGGGCAACACGCTGGTCCTGAAGCCGCTGATCCCGTCCGGCTGGGACTACTTCGCGGCGGAGAACGTGCCCTACCACGGGCACACCCTCTCGATCCGCTGGGACCGGGACGGCACGCACTACGGCAAGGGCACCGGCCTGCAGGTCTTCCAGGACGGCGTACGCATCCACCAGTCCGCGACGGCAGGCAACACCACGGTGAACGTGGCCGCACCCGTCACCCCGGCGCAGCCCGCGCGGATGATGAACGTGGCGGCCAACCCGCTGACCGCCGAGCAGGACTGGCTCGGCCGCACGGTCACGCAGCCCTTCCCGAAGGCGTTCGCCTCCTACACCAACACCGTCTCCAACGGGCCGCACTGCCACAGCGGCCAGATCTGCAAGCCCACCACCTTCGACGCCCCGCTGCGGGCCACCGACGGCTGGATCCGCTACGACAAGATCCCCGACAACCGGTGGACCAACTCGGGCTCCCCGAACGGCACCGACCACCTCGGCGTCGACTTCGGCGCGCCACGGAAGATCAACGAGGTCACGTTCTACACCTACGACGACGGCGCGAACATCCGCGTGCCGGCGAGCTACACCGTCCAGTACCTCAAGGACGGCGTGTGGACGTCCGTCCCCAGCCAGGTCAAGAGCCCGGCCACACCGAGAGCGAACAACGCGAACGAGGTGACCTTCCCGACGATCACGACCTCCCAGTTCCGCGTCGTCTTCACCCCGCAGGCGGGCAAGTTCGTGGGCGTCACCGAGCTGGAGTCCTGGTACCCGCAGACACCGCCGGTGCGGATCGTCAACAAGAACAGCAACCTGGAACTCGGCATCGCAGGCTCCTCGATCGCCGCCGGAGGCGCTGTCCAGCAGCAGACGGCCAACACCACGGCCAACCACCGATGGACGGTCGTCCCCGCGGAGAACGGCTACTACAAGATCTTCAACACCAACAGCGGCCAGGTCCTCGGCATCAAGGACGCCTCCAAGACGGCCGGTGCCACCGCGCTGCAGTGGGGCGACACCCTCACCGCCGACCATCTGTGGTCCGTGGTGGACGCCGGTGGTGGCTACTGCAAGCTCGTCAACAAGAACAGCGGCCTGGTCCTGGGCGTCGACGGGATGTCCACATCGTCCGGGGCCGCGGTCCTGCAATGGGACGACACCGGCACCGCCGACCATCTGTGGCGGCTCGTCACCGACGACGGCGCCACACCGTTCAACTCCTAGCCGACGCACAGCACCGAGCCGGGTCCCGGGATTCCCGGGGCCCGGCTCAGGGTGCCGGCTCAGGGTGCCGGAAAGCTGTGAGGGCGCGGATCAGTTCGGTTCACCCCGTACGGCTGACGCCCTGTCAGGGCACCGGCGCGCGTGCCGGGGCGCGGGCCGGCGCCGGCCTGGACCGCGGGGTGTGGGAGCGAACGGCGATGGCCCGGCGATGGCCCGGCGGCGTCGGGGATGTTCCTCCGGTGGTACCCATGAACACCGCCCACATTCGATATTTCGTACGTGGTTCGAAGTTTCGTTGCTGAAGATAGGGTCGCTCCGCGGGCACGTCAACCCCTTTTGGCCGGGGCGTTTGCCGCGGAGGGCCGGTTCCGCCGATGCCGGTGATCGCTGCGAGCCCCGCCGTGATGGCGCGTTATTTAACCGTGACGACTTCCCGCTGCAACCCTCTTGACCGCCAGGAATTGTTAGCGCTCACAATGACCTCCACATTCATCGGCCGGTCGAGCGACCACCAAGGAGGTGCGACCGACATGACCGCAAGGCTTCGGCCCGCCCTCCTGGGAAGGGGCCGACCACACGGACGGCGGCCGGCCCACCGGTCGGCACGGCTGCCACAGGAGCCGCCGTGAACCCGTCCCCGAGGGAGCATCCGCGCCGATCGCAGGACTTACCGCCAGACGACCGCCAGGGAGGTACGGCCGTGACTCAACCGCAGCTTCGGCCGCCCACCATGGCCGACGTCGCGCGGACGGCGGGCGTGTCCCACCAGACCGTGTCCCGGGTGCTGGCCGACCACCCCAACGTCCGGGACGAGACAAGGGCGAAGGTGCTGCGCGCGATCGAGGAGATGGGCTACCGCCGCAACTCCTCGGCACGAGCCCTGGCCACCCGCCGCACCCGTACCCTGGGCGTGGTCGCCTCCGACACCACCCTCTTCGGACCGGCCAGCACCCTGTTCGCGCTCGAGGAGGCGGCACGGGCCGAGGGGTACCTCGTCTCCACGGTCACCGTGCGCAAACTGACCGTCGACACCCTCTCCGAAGCCCTGGACCACCTCGGCGACGGCGGGGTGGAGGGAGTCGTCGCCATCGCCCCCCAGCGATCGGCGGTCGAGGCCCTGGCCGGGCTGCGCCATCCGTTCCCGGTGGTGATCGTGGGGAGCGGGTCCGGCACGGGCTTCCCCTGCGTCACCGTGGACCAGGACCTGGGCGCACGGCTGGCCACCGGTCATCTGCTGGCGGCCGGTCACCGCAAGGTCTGGCACCTCGCCGGGCCCGACGACTGGCAGGAGGCCGCCGACCGGGCGGCCGGCTGGCGGGCGACCCTCGAAGCGGGCGGTATCGAGCCGCCGTTGCTGCTGCGCGGAGACTGGAGCCCGCTGTCGGGGTACCGTGCCGGCCAGGAACTGGCGGGCTGGGTGGGGCGAGGGCTGACCGCGGTCTTCGTCGCCAACGACCAGATGGCACTGGGAGTGCTGCGGGCCTTGCGGGAAGCGGGTGTGCGAACACCCGAGGACGTCGCCGTGGTCGGCTTCGACGACATCCCGGAGGCGGAGTTCTTCTCGCCGCCGCTCACCACGGTCCGGCAGGACTTCGCGGCCGTGGGCAGGCGCAGCATCGCCCTGCTCCTGGATCTCATCGAGGGCCGGGCGCACGCCGCGGCGCCCCGGATCGCCATCGAACCCCAACTCGTCGTCCGCGCCAGTACCTTTCCCCACCCCGCTCAGCACACCGCTCGGAGCGCCGCTCCCCAACCGGAGGCTGCTCCCCACTGACCCTGCGTCGACCGTTTCCCACCCTTCGGTGTGGTCGATATCTCGAACAATGATCGACTGGCTGGACGCAGTGCGGCCGGTCCCCTCGAGTCCCAGACGGTCCAGCCGGACCGGCTCTTCAAAGGAGAAGAACATGCTCAACAGACGGAACTTCCTCACTGCGGCGGTCGGCGTGGCGGCTGCGGGCGGCCTCGCCGCGTGCGCCAAGGAGGACGACTCCTCCAGCTCCTCCTCCGCCGGCGGCAGCAAGACGATCACCCTGGGCTTCTCCCAGGTCGGCTCGGAAAGCGGCTGGCGCAGCGCCAACACCGACTCGGTGAAGTCGGCCGCCAAGGACGCGGGCTACACGCTCAAGTTCTCCGACGCGCAGCAGAAGCAGGAGAACCAGATCTCCGCGATCCGCAGCTACATCACCCAGGGCGTGGACGTCATCGCCTTCTCACCGGTGGTCGTCACCGGCTGGGACGCCGTGCTGAAGGAAGCCAAGGCCAAGAAGATCCCCGTGGTCCTCACCGACCGCTCCGTCGAGACCTCCGACGAGTCCCTGTACGTCACGCTCGTCGGCTCGGACTTCACGGACGAGGGCCGGCGCGCGGCCAAGATCCTGGAGAAGGTCCTCGAGAAGGCCGGCCACAAGGGCGCCGTCAAGATCGCACAGCTGGAGGGCACCACCGGTGCCGCCCCCGCGATCGAGCGTGCCAAGGGCTTCAAGGAGGTCATGGACGCCGACCACGCCGACGACTGGAAGATCGTCGTCAGCCAGACCGGTGACTTCACCCGCGCCGGCGGCAAGCAGGTCATGGCCGCCTTCCTCCAGTCCAACCCGGACATCAACGTGCTCTTCGCGCACAACGACGACATGGGCATCGGCGCCATCCAGGCCATCGAGGCGGCCGGCAAGAAGCCCGGCAAGGACATCCTGATCGTCACGATCGACGGCGTGAAGGACGGCTTCGTGGCCATGTCCGAAGGCAAGATCAACGCCATCGTCGAGTGCAACCCGCTGCTCGGCCCCCAGCTGATGGAGGTCGTCCAGAAGGTCAAGAACGGCGAGAAGGTCGAGCGCTGGATCAAGACCAAGGAGAGCGACTTCATGCAGGACCAGGCCAAGGCCGCGCTCCCCACTCGCAAGTACTGACCGACCGCACCCACCGGCAGGAACCTCCGGCCGACCGAGATCCCGGTCGGCCGGGCCCTGTGGACAACACAGACCAGGTAAGTGAATTCCCCCACCGGACACAGCCGGTGGTCCCTCGCTAGGAGAGTTATGGCAGAGCCGCATCCCGTCCTGGAGATGACGGGCATAGTCAAGGAGTTTCCGGGGGTACGGGCTCTGTCGGGTGTCGACTTCCGGCTCTTCCCCGGCGAGATCCACGCCCTGATGGGCGAGAACGGCGCCGGGAAGTCCACCCTCATCAAGGTGCTGACCGGCGTCTACCCGCTGGACGGCGGCACGGTCACCCTCGACGGGGCGCCCGTGCGGATCGACAGCCCGCTGCAGGCGCAGCAGGCCGGGATCAGCACCGTCTACCAGGAGGTGAACCTCTGCCCCAACCTGTCGGTGGCGGAGAACATCTTCATCGGACGTGAACCCACCCGCGCGGGCCGCATCCAGTGGAAGAAGATGCGCAAGGACGCGGCGGAGCTGGTCGACCGGCTCGGCCTCGACATCGACGTGACCGCGCCCCTGTCCTCGTACCCGCTGGCCGTGCAGCAACTGGTCGCGATCGTGCGGTCGGTGGGCACCGGCGACAGCGACGGCGCGGGCGCCGGCACCAAGGTGCTGGTCCTGGACGAGCCGACGTCCAGCCTCGACCGCGACGAGGTCCTCGAACTGTTCCGCCTGATGCGGCAGCTCAGGGACGAGGGCGTCGCGATCCTGTTCGTCTCGCACTTCCTCGACCAGATCTACGAGATCTGCGACCGGATGACCGTCCTGCGCAACGGCACCCTCGTCGGCGAGCACATGGTCCGCGACCTCGACCAGGTCGGCCTCGTCCAGCTGATGATCGGCAAGGCGCTGGACCAGCTGGAGGAGCTCCACGACCACCAGCTGCGCGCCGACGTCGGCGAACCGCTGGTCCAGGCGGACGGCCTCGGCAGGACCGGCGCGATCGCCCCCTTCGACCTGGAGATCAAGAAGGGCGAGGTCCTCGGACTGGCCGGCCTGCTCGGCTCCGGCCGCACCGAACTCGCCCGGCTGCTCTTCGGCGCCGACCAGCCCGACAGCGGCAAGGTCAGCATCGGCGGCAAGCAGGTCTCGATGAGCGCCCCGAACGACGCGATCGGCGCGGGCGTCGCGTTCTGCTCGGAGAACCGCAAGGCCGAGGGCCTGGTGCCCGACCTGACGGTGCGGGAGAACATCATCCTCGCCCTGCAGGCCTCGCGCGGCTGGACCCGGCCCATCCCGGCCGCCCAGCGCGACGAACTCGTCGCCAAGTACATCAAGGCGCTGGACATCCGGCCCGCCAACCCGGAAGCACGCGTCGGCCAGCTCAGCGGCGGCAACCAGCAGAAGGTGCTGCTCGCCCGCTGGCTCATCACCCAGCCGAAGCTGCTGATCCTGGACGAGCCGACGCGCGGCATCGACGTCGGCGCGAAGGCGGAGATCCAGAAGCTCGTGGTCTCGCTCTCCGAGGAAGGCATGTCCGTGCTGTACATCGCGGCCGAGCTGGAGGAGGTGCTCCGGCTCAGCCACACCATCGGCGTGCTGCGCGACCGCAAGCTGGTCGCCCAGATCGCCAACGGGCCCGAGATCACCCCCACCCGGATCCTGGAGACCATCGCGAGCGGAGAGCACCAGTGACCACCACCCCCCGATGGCGAGCACTGACGCAGCATCACCTTTTCTGGCCGGTCGCCGTGCTGGTCGTCCTGCTGCTCGTCAACGTTCCCTTCACCCCCGACTTCTTCGCGATCAAGATGACGGACGGCCACCTCTACGGCAGCCTCGTCTCGATCGTGCTGTTCGGATCGCCCCTCATCCTGGTGGCGGTCGGCATGACCCTGGTCATCGCCACCGGCGGCATCGACCTCTCGGTCGGCGCCGTGGTCGCCATCACCGGGGCACTGACCTGCTCGTACATCAGCGACCAGGCCGACCAGAGCGCCCTGTCCCAGGTCCTGCTCGCGATGGGCCTGGGCCTGGTGGCCGCGGTCGTCTGCGGCCTGTGGAACGGCTTCCTGGTCGCCCGGATGGGCATCCAGCCGATCATCGCCACGCTGATCATCATGGTCGCCGGGCGCGGTGTCGCCCAGCTGATCACCGACGGCCAGATCATCACGATCAACAGCGAGCCGTACAAGCTGATCGGCGGCGGCTACTGGCTGACCCTGCCCTTCTCCATCTTCGTGGTGGCCGCGGTCGTCGCCGTCACCGTCGCCCTGACCCGCCGCACGGCCCTCGGCCTGCTGGTCGAGTCGGTCGGCGGCAACGCCGAGGCCAGCCGCCTGGTGGGCATCAGGTCCCTGCGCATCAAGATCATGGTGTACGTGTTCTGCGCGCTGTGCGCGGGCATCGCGGGCCTCATGATCAGCTCCAACACCTCGGCCGCGGACGGCAACAACGCCGGCCTGTGGATCGAGCTGGACGCGATCCTCGCCGTGGTGATCGGCGGCACCTCGCTGCTGGGCGGCCGGTTCTCCATCGGCGGCACGGTGATCGGGGCCCTCGTCATCCAGACCCTGACCACCACGATCTACACCATCGGCGTGCCGACCCAGACCAACCTGGTCTTCAAGGCCGTCGTCGTCATCGTCGTCTGCCTGCTGCAGTCCCCCAAGTTCCGCGCCAAGGTCTTCGGCGCGAAGGGCCTCAAGGGCCGCCGGCCCGCGGCTCCGACGGACACCGCCGCGACGCCCGAGGCCGTTCCCACCATGGAGGTGTCGCGATGAGCGCGACCACCAAGACCCGTCCGGCACCGGCACCGGAAAGCCGTACGGTGTCCAGGGCCGCGCGTCTGATCGGCGACCGGCGTCTGCCCGTCCTGGTGACGGCCGCGCTCTTCCTGGCGATGTACGCCGGCGGGCTGAGCCGCTACGCCAACTACGGCTTCGGCGAACCGCAGGTCTTCCTGAACCTGTTCATCGACAACGGCTACCTGCTGGTCGCCGCCGTCGGAGCCACGTTCGTCATCCTGTCCGGCGGGATCGACCTGTCCGTGGGCTCGGTGATCGGCTTCACCACCATGTTCACGGCCTGGCTGGTGGAGCGTCAGGGGCTGCCGATCACGGTCGTGATCCCCATGGCGCTGGCGGTGGGCGCGCTCGGCGGTTTCGTCATGGGCTACGTGATCCACAACTTCGAGATCCAGCCCTTCATCGTCACTCTCGCCGGCCTCTTCCTCTTCCGCGGCCTGTGCCTGGTCATCAGCAAGGAGTCGATCTCCATCGGCGACTCCTCGGTGAGCAGCATGGCCCAGGCGCAGGTGTCCCTGGGCGGGGCCTTCCTGTCGATCGGCGCCATCATCGCGCTGGTCGTGCTGGCCGTGGCGTTCTACGTGCTGCACTACACGCGCTTCGGGCGCCGGGTGTACGCCATCGGCGGCAACGAGCAGTCGGCCCTGCTGATGGGCCTTCCGCAGGGCGGCACGAAGATCGCCGTGTACACCGTGAGCGGCTTCTGCTCGGCCCTGGCCGGGCTGCTGTTCACCCTGTACATCCAGTCCGGTGACCCGCTGCACGCCACCGGCATGGAGCTCGACGCGATCGCCGCGGTCGTCATCGGCGGCACGCTGCTGACGGGCGGCTCCGGCTATGTCCTGGGCACCCTGTTCGGCGTCCTGGTGCTGGGCCTGATCAAGAGCATCATCCAGTTCGAGGGCACCCTCAGCTCCTGGTGGACGAAGATCGCCACGGGTGTGCTGCTGTGCGCCTTCATCCTGATCCAGCGCGCCATGACGGCCCGCAAGAAGACCTGACCCGCCCCTTCCGGGCGCTCCGGCCACGTGCCCCGCTTCCGCGTGTGCGGAGGCGGGACACGTGGCCGGCGCATGTGGTGCGGCGCGGCGAAAGCGCCCGGCCGAGGCGCCCTCGCCCTACGGACGCGCCGAAGACGCGCTCCGCCGAGACACGCGGCCGGGGGATGTGAGCAGCATGACAACGGTTCGGTACAACCCGGGACCGGTTGTCCGTGTCGGCCTATACGCTCGAAGCGACCATCACGCGACCGGCGTTGCCCGACGCCGGCCGCGCTCGTACGTCCACCTCAGGCACCAGGAGCTGTCATGCATGGCCACGGCTACACGCAGCCGGTGAAGCAGCCGCCCCCGACGGCATGGCTGGTCCTCCTGCGCGTGCTGTTCGTGGCGATCTCCGTCCTCACCATCGGCATCCTGGCCTGGACGATGCTGCTGCGCCTCGCGATCGTCACGCGCAAGGGGCTCGACTGGGGCCTGTTCGCGGCCGCCTGCGTGGCCGACCTGCTCGCGCTCGTGCTGCTCGGCACGGAGTCCGGCGACGACGTCCACACCGTGGGCGGCTGGACGGGGATGGGCCTGCTCCTGGGCACGCTCGTGGCCGTTACCGCGTACTACCTCTCGGCCGACGTACGCCACTTCCACCAGCTCCGCTACGGCGCCCACGCACCGCGGCCCGCTCCGGCACCGGCGTACGGCTACCCGCAGCCCACGGCACCGGCCCCGTCGCCGTACACCGCGGCGACCGTGCCGCAGACAGCGCGGACGCCGCACACCCTCCAGCCGCCCCCGGTCCCGCACACGCCGATCCCGCACACCCCGCCCCCGCCCAGCTCGCCGCCGCAGCGCCCCGCGCCCGCCCGCATCGACCAGGTGCGCGCCGAACTCGACGAGCTCAGTGACTACCTGCGCCACCACGACGGGCAGCACGGCAGCCGCCCCGACGGCACCCACGAGGGCGGAAGGTGACCGTGACGACGGGACGTGTCGTCGCCGGCCGCTATGAACTGTCCACGCTCATCGGGCAGGGCGGCATGGGCCAGGTCTGGACGGCGTACGACCAGCGGCTGGACCGGCGCGTGGCGGTGAAGCTGCTGCGCCCCGACAAGGTGGCGGGGCAGGAGGCGGACGAGCTGCGCCGCCGGTTCGTGCGCGAGTGCCGGGTGACCGCGCAGGTCGACCACCCCGGGCTGGTCACGGTGCACGACGCGGGCAGCGAGGGCGAGGAGCTGTTCCTCGTCATGCAGTACGTCGACGGCGCCGACCTCTCCGACCACCTCGCCGAACAGGACCCGTACCCGTGGCAGTGGGCCGTGGCGGTCGCCGCGCAACTGTGCGCCGTGCTGAGCGCCGTGCACGCCGTGCCGATCGTCCACCGCGACCTCAAGCCGCGCAACGTGATGGTGAAGCAGGACGGCACGGTCACCGTCCTCGACCTCGGCGTCGCCTCCGTGATGGACGCGGACACCACCCGCCTCACGCACACCGGCACCCCCATCGGCTCGCCCGCCTACATGGCCCCGGAGCAGGCGATGGGCGGCGCGGTCGGCCCGTACACCGACCTGTACGCACTCGGCGTACTCCTGCACGAACTGCTCAGCGGTGACGTGCCGTTCGCGGGGTCGACGGCGCTCGGTGTGCTGCACCGGCACCTGTACGAGCCGCCGCTCCCCGTGCGCCGGGTCCGCCCCGAGGTCCCCGAGACACTCGAAGCGCTCGTGCTGCGCCTGCTCGCCAAGGACCCGCAGCACCGTCCCGCCTCCGCGCAGGAGGTGTACGAGCACCTGGCGCTGCTGCTGCCCGCGCGCGGCATGCCCACCGGAGGGCCGCTCGACCCCACCCGCCCCTTCGTGCGCCCGCACGCCCCCTGGCCGGACCGCGCCCGCACGCCCGCGCCCCAGCCCGCCCCGGCCACCCCCGTCGCCGCCGAACAGGCCGAGAAGCCCGACGTCGCGCGCGCCGTCGACGAGGTCAAGCGCCTCCTCGGCGAGGGCCGCATCACGCAGGCCGTCGACATCCTGGGCGCGATCCTGCCCGCCGCCGCCGAACAGCACGGCGAGCACTCCCCGGTCGTGCGCACCCTGCGCAAGCAGTACGCGGCCACACTCCTGGACGACGGCCAGTACCGGCGCGCGCTGCCCGAACTGCGCCGCCTCACCGACGAACGCGCCGCCGAGGCCGGCCCGTCCGACCCGCAGTCCCTCCGCTTCCGCTACGAGACCGCCCAGTGCCTGGAGCAGCTCGGCGAACCGGCGGCGGCGCTGGCCGAGTACCGCGCGCTGCTGCCGTACTACGAGAACCAGTACGTGTCCGGCGACCCGGAGCTCGCCCACGACGTCCGCCGCCGCATCGGCCACCTGCTGCTCGCCCTGGGCGACCGCGCCGCCGCCCACGACACCCTGGCCCGCCTCCTGCACGACAGCGAACGGCTCCACGGCCCCGGCCACCCGCTCGCGGCGGAGATCCGCCGGACACTGCAGTGGCTGGGACAGGTACGCGGCTAGGCCGATCGCCCACGGCTCGCCGCAGCCCGGCGCACGGGCACCCCGGGCCACCACGACCGAGCCCGCCGACGGACGCCCCGGTGGCCGTCACGGGCCGAGACCACCCCCTCTCGGGCGCGGCGGTGCCCGAAGTCCTGGTGAATCGTTGGTCGAATGGGTTGGCCAGAGCTTGCGCACTGCCTACCATCGATCACCGCAAGACCTTGTGCACCGTCGCACAATCTCCTCGGGAGGTCTCCTTGCACCGCCGCCGTCGCACCGCGCTCCTCCTCTCCGCCGTGATCGCCGCGGCTCCCCTCCTCACCGCCTGCGGGAACGAGGCGCATCCCGGTGCGGCGGCCGTCGTCGGCGGCCAGCGGATCACCGTCGCCCAGCTGGAGAACCGGGTGAGCGAGGTACGCCGGGCGCAGCGGGCCGCGGTGCCGGACGAGGCGCAGTACCAGCAGGTCATCGCCAAGACGGGCACCCTGAGCCGGGACACCCTGCACACCATGGTCCTGGACCGGGTGCTGCGGCGCGCCGCCCAGGACGCGGGCGTGACCGTCAGCCGCAAGGAGATCCAGCAGATGCGCGCCGGCCTGGAGCAGCAGACCGGCGGCGCGAAGGCACTGGAGACGGCCTGGCTCCAGGAGTACGGCATCGCCCCCGAGCGTCTCGACGACAACCTCCGCCTCCAGCTGGAGGCCCAGAAGCTCGCGGCCGAGCTCGGCACCGACACGGGCGATCCCGCCTTCTGGAACGCCCTCTCCAAGGCCTCCAGACAGCTCGACGTGGACCTCAACCCGCGCTACGGCACCTGGGACGTCCAGAAGAGCAGCCGCGCCGACGCGAAGACGCCGTGGGTCCGGGAGGTCACGACGGCGGGAACCCCGCAGACGGCGTGAGGCACGACGGTACGGCGGCCCCCGCCGGCCGACGGCCCGTGGCCGACCAACCGGCGGCACCTCACGCGACCCCCCCGCCCGACGACGACGCCCCGCCCGACCCGGCATCCGACCCTGTGGACAACCGTGCTCGCGGACTCCCGACCCTGTGGACAACTCGCGGTCCTGTCACCGGCGTGCGTTAGCTTCGAATCGTGAACGCAACCAGCTCCGAAGCCGCCCCGGACCCCCGGACCCCGGACCCCGGCCACACGGCGGACGCGCCGCCCGCCCCCGGCCGCATCATCCTGCTCACCACCAGTCACCGCGTCGCACCCGGCCTGCTGTCCTGGCCCGCCTGGCAGGCGCTGCGCGCCGCCGACCGGGTGCTGTGCGCGGACGGCGCGCACCCACAGCTGCCCTATCTGCGCGAGGCCGGTACGGCGGTCGACGAGGCCGCGCCGACCGCCGGGGAACTGGTCGACGCGTGCGCCGGAGGCAGAACGGTGGTCGTGGTGGCCACCGGAGAGGGCGAGCCCGCCCTCACGGACGGCCTCGCCCGCCTCGCCGGCTCCGGCCGCGTCTCGATGCCGGAGCTGGAGCTGCTCCCCGCCTCCTACGACCTGCCGGGCGCCCGCCTCCTCGACCTCGTCCAGGTCATGGACCGCATCCGCGCGGAATGCCCCTGGTCGTCCCGGCAGACCCACAAGGGCCTGGCGAAGTACGGCATCGAGGAGGCGTACGAACTCGTCGAGGCGATCGAGGAGGGCGACCGCGACGAACTCCGCGAGGAACTCGGCGACGTCCTCCTCCAGGTCGTCTTCCACGCCCGGATAGCGCAGGAGGACCCGGACACCCCTTTCTCCATCGACGACGTGGCCGGCGGCATCGTCACGAAACTCATCCACCGCCACCCCCACGTCTTCGGCGACGAGACGGCGACGACCCCCGAGGAGGTCAAGGAGCACTGGCTGCGCACGAAGGCGGCGGAGAAGCAGCGCGCCTCGGTGACGGACGGCGTCCCGCTGGGCCAGCCGGGCCTCGCCCTCGCGGCGAAACTGACGTCGCGCGTCCGCACGGCGGGCCTGGAGGTCCCGCTGCCCACCGCCGAGGGCGTCGGCTACGAACTCCTGGCCCTGGCCGCACGGGCCGAGGCGGAGGGTGTGGACCCGGAAGCGGCCCTGCGGGCGGCGGCACGGGCGTACCGGGACGCCGTACGGGCTGCTGAAGGGCTCGGTGGTTAGTACCGTGGCGTCCACGGGCGGGTGCGAGGCGTGGGGGACGGCACAGTGGCATCGGAACTGGAGTATCTGAGGAAGACGTTACTGCGTGCGGCCCGCAGCTCGCCGGTCACGGCGCAGCGGATCGCGGAGGTGCTGCAGCGGTCCGGCGTCCCCGGGGCGCGCGAGACGTGGTTCGTCCCCCGTCCCGGGATGCTCGTGGCCGAGGACCAGCGGCGCCTGCTGGAGACCCTGC
The DNA here is from genome assembly GCF_053591515.1 of Streptomyces sp. NPDC003011. Lineage (NCBI taxonomy): Bacteria > Bacillati > Actinomycetota > Actinomycetes > Kitasatosporales > Streptomycetaceae > Streptomyces > Streptomyces sp. NPDC003011. The sequence goes on along the minus strand of NZ_JBSFTY010000006.1, from coordinate 50,535 downwards.
GCGTCGACCGCGCCCAGTCCTTCTCCGACCTCAAGGCGATCGTGGCGGAGCACGCCGCACCGCCCAGGGCGGCCGCTCCCGCCGTGCACACGGCCGCCGACCACGTCGACTTCCGCGACGGCACCTTCCACGACCAGGTGATCGGGGTCCAGCACCACCACTACGGCACCGTCCCCGCCCCGGCGGACTGGCGGCCGGTCCAGCAGGTGGGGCCCCTGGAGTTCGGCGTCCGCCCCACCCGCCACGTGCCCGGACAGCCCGACGTGCCGCCGTACGTGCCGCGCGACTGTGACGAGGACCTGCGCGCCAAGCTCGGGCACAGCAGCCTGGTGCTGATCCTGGGGGAGCCGTACGCGGGCACGTCGTACACGGCGTGGCAGGGCGTGCGGACGCTGGAGAACCACCGGCTGTACGTCCCGGACCCCGGTGAGGACCTGCGGGCCCTGCTCACCGCACTGCGCGGGATGCCCGGCGGCTACGTCCTCTGGCTGGACGAGCTGACCGACCACCTGGGCGTCGGCGCCGGCAGCCTGGACCCCCGGCTGCTGGGACGGCTCAGCGCGCTCGGCGTGGTCGTGCTCGGCGCGATGAGCCCCGACGAGTACTACCGGCGCCGTGCCGGCACCGCCCCCGGTGACCGGGTCGTCGCCGCGGCCCGCACTGTGGAGCTGGCCCGCGAGTGGAGCGAGGCCGAGCTGGAACGGCTGGCGGCGCACGACGACCCGCGCGCCTACCCGGCGTACATGTGGAGCGGACGGGAGGGCGCGGCCTCCTACTTCGCGATCGGGCACCTGCTGTTCGACGAGTGGCGGCGGGTCGGGACGCACCTGGAGCACCCACGAGGCCAGCTGCTGGTCCGGGCGGCGGTGGACCTCGCCCGGTGCGGAGTACGGGGAGCGGTACCGGTCGGCCTGCTCGCCTCGGTGCAGGAGCGGTACGGGAGGGAGGAGCGCGAGTCGTTCGAGGACGCGCTCGCCTGGGCGACGACACCCTTGTTCGGGGTGTCTGGGCTGCTGGTACAGGGCGACGAGGCGGACACCTGGCGGGCGTACGGGGCGCTGGTCGCGGAGGCGTTGAGATCGGGCGCCGATCTGGAGCCGGTGCCGGACGAGGTGTGGTGGACGCTGCTGGACGCGGCGGAGGGAGGGGCCCCGGTCGACCGCGGGCCCGTGCTCGACGCGGCACGGGTCGCGCTGCACGCGCGTATCGAAGCGGGCGACGCGGACCTGATGTACGCCTTCGCCGATCGCGTGGGGGGCGACGAACGCGAGGAACTGCTCCGCCGCGCGGCCGACGCCGGACACCCGCGGGCGGCCGAGGAGTGGGCGGCGCGTCTGCTGCACGCGGGGGACGAGACGGGTGCCCTGCGGTACCTGGAGGCCGCGGCGGAGAGCGGAAGCACGAGCGCGGCCCGCGAGGCGGGACGGCTGCACCTCGGCCTGGCGGAGAAGTGGCTGACGGCGGCGAGGGACGCCGAGGCGGCGCACCTGCTCGGGGACCTGCTGCTCCTGCGGGGCGATTACGGGGCGGCGCACGACTCGTACCTGGAAGCGGAGAAGGCGGGACACACGGCGGTCGCCCGCAGCTCGGGCATGTACCACCTGCTGATGAGCGAGCCGAGGAAGGCGAAGATATGGCTGACACGTGCGGCGAAGGCAGGCGATGAGAGCGCCGGGGAACTCCTGAGCGCGCTGGGACCGGAGGTGAATGACCTGCAGGACTATTTCGCTCCGAGCTCCGCCTTCCCGCTGGACTACGCCCACCACGGCACCCTGGCCGAGGAGCAGGGACAGGCGGACGAGGCCCGGAAGCTGTACGAAGAGGGCCACGCGACCGGCGACGCCTACGCCGCCTACCGTCTGGGCGCCCTGCTCGACCGGCAGGACCGGCCCGACGAGGCACGCGACTGGTACCGCAAGGCCGCCGACATGGGCCACCCCGGCGCTCAGCAGGCCATGAGCGAGGCTCCCGAGCCGCCCGATACCGTCGGGGCGTGACCCACCAGCCCCCTCCCGCCGACCCCGCCCCGGAACTCTTCACCTGGGAGTTCGCCACCGACCCCTATCCCGCGTACGCCTGGCTGCGCGAGCACGCCCCCGTCCACCGGACCGAACTCCCCAGCGGCGTGCAGGCCTGGCTGGTCACCCGTTACGCCGATGCCAAGCAGGCCCTCGCCGACCCGCGGCTCTCGAAGAACCCGGCGCATCACGACGAGCCCGCGCACGCCAAGGGCAAGACCGGAATCCCCGGTGAGCGCAAGGCCGAGCTGATGACGCACCTGCTCAACATCGACCCGCCGGACCACACCCGGCTGCGGAAGCTCGTCAGCAAGGCGTTCACCCCGCGACGGGTCGCCGAGTTCGCGCCCCGGGTACAGGAGTTGGCCGACGACCTCATCGACCGGTTCGCCGAGCGGGGCAGCGCCGACCTCATCCACGACTTCGCCTTCCCGCTCCCCATCTACGCGATCTGCGACCTGCTCGGCGTCCCCCGCGAGGACCAGGACGACTTCCGCGACTGGGCGGGCATGATGATCCGGCACGGCGGCGGGCCGCGCGGCGGTGTCGCCCGGTCGGTGAAGAAGATGCGCGGCTATCTCGCCGAGCTCATCCACCGCAAGCGCGAGGCGCTCCCCGCCGAGAGCACCCCCGGCGAGGACCTCATCTCCGGGCTCATCCGCGCCTCCGACCATGGCGAGCACCTCACCGAGAACGAGGCCGCCGCGATGGCCTTCATCCTCCTCTTCGCCGGCTTCGAGACGACCGTCAACCTCATCGGCAACGGCACCTACGCCCTCCTCACCCACCCCGGGCAGCGCGACCGGCTCCAGCGGTCCCTCGCCGCCGGCGAACGCGGGCTCCTGGAGACGGGCGTCGAGGAACTCCTGCGCTACGACGGCCCCGTCGAGCTCGCCACCTGGCGGTTCGCCACCCGGCCGCTCAGCATCGGCGGGCAGGACATCGCGGCCGGCGATCCCGTGCTCGTCGTCCTCGCCGCCGCGGACCGGGATCCGGAGCGGTTCGCCGATCCGGACGTGCTCGATCTCTCCCGGCGGGACAACCAGCATCTCGGATACGGCCACGGCATCCACTACTGCCTCGGCGCGCCCCTCGCCCGCCTGGAGGGCCAGACCGCCCTCGGCACGCTCCTCACCCGGCTCCCGGACCTGCGACTCGCGGTGGACCCAACGGACCTGAGGTGGCGCGGGGGGCTCATCATGCGCGGACTGCGCACGCTGCCCGTCGAGTTCACGCCCCGTGGCCGGACGCCTTCACGCAGGTAAAGGTGACACGCCCTCAACTCTGTGATCTTCACGTGATCTGCGCGGCATTAACTTGTGACAAGTGATCGTGTGCCTATACGTTCACGGATCAGCGCGGCGCCGAGCACCACGCGCCGCGCCGGTCACCGTTGTCTTGTGAAAGGTCTCCGCATGCTCTCCGGGAACGGCCGTCATCGTCGCCCCCGCCAGGCTCCGGCTCTTCTCGTCGCGGCCGGAGTGACCGGCTCCGCCATCGCGATCCCGCTGCTCGGTGCCACCGGCGCCAGCGCGGCGACCGGCACCACCTGGGACCAGGTCGCCAACTGCGAGACCGACGGTTCCTGGAGCGCGGACAGCGGCGACGGGCACTACGGCGGACTGCACATCGCCCAGGAGGACTGGGAGCAGTACGGCGGCCTCGACTACGCCTCGCGCGCCGACCAGGCCAGCCGCTCCCAGCAGATCGCCGTGGCGGAGAAGATCCTCGCCGACCAGGGCGTCGGCTACTGGTCCACCTGCGGGCTGCTCAACGGGCTCAGCAAGGACTCCCGGGCGGCCGACGTCGACACGGGTGTGGCGGGCGACGCGACGCCGGACACGTCGAGCGGGACGGGCGGCTCGGCCTCCTCCGGCCTGTCCGACCCCGCGGATCCGTCGACGGGTTCCTCCGCGGACGCGGAGTCGGACACGGCGTCGCCGTCCGCGTCGGCCTCGTCGCCCACGGATTCGCCGGATTCGCCGGATTCATCGGGCTCTTCGGGCTCTTCGGGCTCTTCGGGCACCGGGGACAACCTGGCCAACTCCGACACATCCGTTGATCCCGGCGCGGGTTCCCGTGACTCCCAGGATTCCGGCGACTCCTCCACCGGCACGGAGAATCAGGACGACTCGGACAACTCCTGGCAAGTGGGCGGTTCTTCGAGCCTCGTCGACACCGGCGCCCTCAGCGGCGGCAAGCACCGCGGCGGCAGCGCCGATGAGAACGCGACCCTCGCCGCCGCCGACACGGCCACCTCCGGCGGCCGTCACGCCGCCCGGGGCGACTCCTACACCGTCCTTCCCGGAGACACGCTCGCGTCCATCGCCGACTCCCTTGGGCTCGACGGCGGATGGCGTGCGCTCTACGAGGAGAACAAGCAGGCGATCGGTGGTGACCCGAGCCGTATCGTGCCCGGTCAGACCCTTGGACTTGGTGTCGAATAGGGCGAAAACCAACGGGAGTTCACGTCACGCTTCGCACTGAATGTCCGGTTTGGCGAAAGTGTGGGATGAGTCTCAGAAGCCCTGATCGTCTTTGAAATTCCGTGGATCGCGTGTCTACCGTCGGGACCGCTCGCCAACACGAGCCCCGGCTGCCGCAACGCCGAATCCTGCCAGCGGCCGTCCGGGAACAGTCGTCGCGTCAAGCGCCGTAGGCAGGAGCGGGGGACCCAAGGTAAGCGCCGGGGCCAGCACTTGAGGCTGGAACCGGCTTGGGGTGAAGCCGCACCTCGTGAGAGGCGCGGCCGGGCAACTCAACCGGCCCGAACCCGACAGCTCACCTCGCAGGCGTCGGTGAGGGGATCCACCATGCTGTTTTCCGCCAAGGGCAAGCACCGTCGCCCGTCCAAGGCCACCCGTGCCATCGCCATCGCCGGTGTCACCGGTGCCGCCGTCGCCGCCCCGCTGATGGCGGCCGGCAGCGCCTCCGCCGCCACCGCCTCCGAGTGGGACACCGTCGCCCAGTGCGAGTCCGGCGGCAACTGGTCCATCAACACCGGCAACGGCTACTACGGCGGCCTGCAGTTCTCGGCCTCCACCTGGGCCGCGTACGGCGGCACGCAGTACGCCGCGCAGGCCAACCAGGCCTCCAAGGCGCAGCAGATCGCCGTCGCCGAGAAGGTCCTGGCGGGCCAGGGCAAGGGTGCCTGGCCGGTCTGCGGCGTGAGCCTGTCCGGTGCCGCCTACAACGGAGCCGGTGCCGAGTCCTCGTCGAGCGGCTCCAGCAGCTCCTCGCAGAGCCAGAGCCAGAGCCAGGGCCAGAGCACCGACACCAGCAGCCGCTCGACCAGCGAGCAGCCGGCCTCCCGCTCCGCCGAGCGTCCGGCCACCAAGAAGACCGTCACCACCCCGACCGGCAAGAAGGTCAAGAAGGGCGACGGCGAGTACAAGGTCGTCTCCGGCGACACCCTCAGCTCCATCGCCGACAAGCAGGGCGTCAAGGGCGGCTGGGCGAAGCTGTTCGAGCTGAACAAGGACATCGTCGAGGACGCCAACCTCATCTACCCGGGTCAGCAGCTGCACCTGAAGTAGTACGCGGCGCCCAGCTGAACCACAGCGACCCCACATCCGGGTCCTTCATGATGAAGGCCTCGTGAGGGTCCCCCCGTCCCCACGGGCTCCCCGCTCCGGTGCGTGTTCCCCCGTACGCACCGGAGCGGGGCTTTTTTGTGCCCCTCTTCGTGCCCCTCTTTGCGCCCCCTGTGTGTTCCGCTCTCCGCTCCGCTCTTTGTTCCGTTCGGAAACAATTTACTCTCGGTTCTGCCCAAGGGGTGGGCGACCGGCTGGCCGATCCCCCCGGGCCGGTTAGGCTCGGTCTCGCAGGACCCACCGTGGTCCTGCTGCCCACGTCACATCCAAGAAGGAGATGCTCGTGCCGTCCATCGACGTCGTCGTAGCCCGGGAAATCCTGGACTCCCGAGGCAACCCCACGGTCGAGGTCGAGGTCGGCCTCGACGACGGCAGCACCGGTCGTGCCGCCGTCCCGTCCGGCGCCTCCACGGGCGCATTCGAGGCCATCGAGCTCCGCGACGGCGACCCGAACCGCTACCAGGGCAAGGGTGTCGAGAAGGCCGTCCTGGCCGTCATCGAGCAGATCGGCCCGGAGCTGGTCGGCTACGACGCCACCGAGCAGCGGCTGATCGACCAGGCGATGTTCGACCTGGACGCCACCGACAACAAGGGCTCCCTCGGCGCCAACGCCATCCTCGGCGTCTCCCTCGCCGTGGCCCACGCCGCCTCCGAGGCCAGCGACCTCCCGCTCTTCCGCTACCTGGGCGGCCCGAACGCGCACCTGCTGCCGGTGCCGATGATGAACATCCTGAACGGCGGCTCGCACGCCGACTCCAACGTGGACATCCAGGAGTTCATGATCGCCCCGATCGGCGCGGAGTCCTTCTCCGAGGCCCTGCGCTGGGGCACCGAGGTCTACCACACCCTCAAGAAGGTGCTGAAGAGGAAGGGCCTGTCCACCGGCCTCGGCGACGAGGGCGGCTTCGCCCCGAACCTCGGCTCCAACCGCGAGGCCCTCGACCTCATCCTCGAAGCCATCAACGAGGCCGGCTACACCCCCGGCGAGCAGATCGCCCTCGCCCTCGACGTCGCCGCCTCCGAGTTCTACAAGGACGGCGTCTACTCCTTCGAGGGCAAGGACCGCTCCGCCGCCGAGATGACGGAGTACTACGAGGAGCTCGTCGCGGCCTACCCGCTCGTCTCCGTCGAGGACCCGCTGTTCGAGGACGACTGGGCCGGCTGGAAGGTCCTCACCGACAAGCTGGGCGACAAGGTCCAGATCGTCGGCGACGACCTGTTCGTCACCAACCCGGAGCGTCTGGCCCGCGGCATCGACGAGGGCGCGGCCAACGCCCTGCTCGTCAAGGTCAACCAGATCGGCTCGCTGACCGAGACCCTGGACGCCGTCGAGCTGGCCCAGCGCAGCGGCTTCAAGTGCATGATGTCCCACCGCTCCGGCGAGACCGAGGACGTCACCATCGCCGACCTGGCCGTCGCCACCAACTGCGGCCAGATCAAGACCGGTGCCCCGGCCCGCTCGGAGCGCGTCGCCAAGTACAACCAGCTGCTGCGCATCGAGGAGATCCTCGACGACGCCGCGGTGTACGCCGGCCGCTCGGCCTTCCCCCGCTTCAAGGGCTGAGCCGTACCTGGCCACGCCTGAGCCAGTCGTACGTACGTCCCCGTACCCGGTCCCGTACCGTGTGCGGGGACGTACGCACGTGTGAGACGGGAGGCGGGGACATGGCCGTGAAGGACCGGGACCGGTTCTCCACCACGACCAGGATCCGGTTGCTCGGCGAGCAGACGGCGGCCCGCGTCTACCGTTCCCAGACCAAACGGCAGGCCCGCCGCTCCCGGCTGACCGGCCGCGCCGCGCTGCTCGCCCTCGTGCTGTGCACGCTGGTGGTGGCGCTCGCCTACCCCATAAGGCAGTACGTCTCCCAGCGCGCCGAGATCGCCGACCTGCAACGCAGGCAGGAGCAGGCCCGGCAGCGGGTCGAGCAGCTGCGCGACCTCAAGGCACGCTGGCAGGACGACGCGTACGCGGAGCAGCAGATCCGGCAGCGGCTGCACTACGTCATGCCGGGCGAGACGGGCTTCATCGTCATCGGCCCGGACGCGGCCACGCGCTCGCGCGCCGACCAGGGCGCCGCCGGCCGCCCCTGGTACGCCAACGTCTGGGACGGCGTCGACAAGTCCGACGCCTCCGACCAGTGAACTGACCGATAGAAAGACAGGCATGCAGACGCCCCCGCCCCCTACGCCGCGCACCGACCCCACCGACGCGGACGTCGAGGCCTTCCAGCAGCAGCTCGGGCGCCCGCCGCGCGGCCTGCGCGCCATCGCGCACCGCTGCCCGTGCGGACAGCCGGACGTGGTCGAGACGGCCCCCCGGCTCCCCGACGGCACGCCCTTCCCGACGCTCTACTACCTGACCTGCCCGAAGGCGTCCTCCGCGATCGGCACGCTGGAGGCGAACGGCGTGATGAAGGAGATGACGGCCCGGCTGGAGAACGACCCGGAGCTTGCCGCCGCCTACCGTGCCGCGCACGAGGACTACATCCGGCGCCGGGACGAGATCGAGGAGCTGAAGGGCTTCCCGAGCGCGGGCGGCATGCCCGACCGGGTCAAGTGCCTGCACGTCCTGGTCGCCCACTCCCTGGCGGCCGGCCCGGGGGTGAACCCGCTCGGCGACGAGGCCCTCGCCATGCTGCCGGAGTGGTGGCGCAAGGGGGCGTGCGTGACGCCTTCCGGGCCGCCGTCGGAGGGGGGACGGCAGGTGGAGACGTCCGACGACGGGACGGGCCACTTCGCTTTCGGGCCGGTCGAGGGAGACGCCCGGTGACCCGTGTCGCCGCCGTCGACTGCGGTACGAACTCGATCCGGCTCCTCGTCGCGGACGCGGACCCGGCGACCGGCGAACTGGTCGACCTGGACCGCCGGATGACCATCGTCCGGCTCGGCCAGGGCGTCGACCGGACCGGCCGGCTCGCCCCCGAGGCGCTGGAGCGGACGTTCGCCGCCTGCCGCGAGTACGCGGAGGTCATCGACAAGCACGGCGCCGAGCGCCTGCGCTTCGTGGCCACGTCCGCTTCCCGGGACGCCGAGAACCGGGACGAGTTCGTCCGCGGGGTGCTGGACATCCTCGGCGTCGAACCCGAGGTCATCACCGGGGACCAGGAGGCCGAGTTCTCCTTCACCGGTGCCACGAAGGAACTGACGGGCCGCGACGACCTGGACCGTCCGTTCCTGGTCGTGGACATCGGCGGCGGCTCGACCGAGTTCGTCGTCGGCGGGGAACACGTGCGCGCGGCCCGCTCGGTGGACATCGGCTGTGTGCGCATGACGGAGCGCCACCTCGTCCGGGACGGCGTCGTGTCCGACCCGCCGTCCGAGGAGCAGATCGCGGCCATGCGGGCCGACATCGAGGCGGCCCTCGACCTCGCCGAACGGACGGTCCCGCTGCGCGAGGCGCGCACGCTGGTGGGCCTGGCCGGCTCGGTGACGACGGTCTCCTCGATCGCGCAGGACCTGCCGGCCTACGACTCGACGGCCATCCACCACTCCCGCGTCCCGCACGACCGGGTCCGCGAGATCACCGGGAGGCTCCTGCACTCCACCCACGCCGAGCGTGCGGCAATCCCCTCCATGCACCCGGGCCGCGTCGACGTGATCGGCGCGGGCGCCCTCGTACTGCTCGCGGTCATGGAGCGGATCGGCGCGGAGGAGGTCGTGGTGAGCGAGCACGACATCCTCGACGGCATCGCGTGGTCGGTGGCATAGGCCCCCGCCGGGGAGGCGTACGGCCTCTGCTGAGCAGGTCGGAGAACGTATGAGCGCGTTCGGGGGACCCTTCCGGGCCCCTCGATGACGCGCCGTCGGAAAAGTTCGTGAAGTTCTTCACAAGGAATTTGGTCCTACCGGAGCAGGAAAGGCGTCCGGTTGACCCTTCCGGGGGTTCGACGCCCCCTTGAACGCGTTCAGAAGGGGTGGGCGAGGGCTGGCGGGAAGGGGTCCGGAGGGGCCTCGCCGAGGGGCTCACAGAGGGTCCGTCGGCCCGGAGAGGCAGCTCACGCGGCATTGACAAGGGATCCCCAGTGCACATGTCGCCGGTGCGCGCCATGACCTGGATCACGTGAGCGGCGGAGGATAACACACACCTGGCACAAGCTTGTGAAGGGGCGCACGAGCGACGCTCCAGTGGCAGGTGGATACTCGATGGCATGAGCACCACGGAGCGTCCCAGGATCCTCGTAGTAGGCGGTGGGTACGTAGGCCTGTACGCAGCTCGGCGCATTCTCAAGAAGATGCGCTACGGCGAGGCGACCGTCACGGTCGTCGACCCCCGGTCGTACATGACCTACCAGCCCTTCCTTCCCGAAACCGCCGCCGGCAGCATCTCCCCGCGCCACGTCGTCGTCCCGCTGCGACGCGTGCTGCCCAAGGCGGAGGTGCTCACCGGTCGGGTCACCACCATCGATCAGGACCGCAAGGTCGCCACGATCTCGCCGCTGGTCGGCGAGGCGTACGAGCTGCCCTTCGACTACCTGGTCGTCGCGCTCGGCGCGGTCTCCCGCACCTTCCCGATCCCCGGCCTCGCCGAGCAGGGCATCGGCATGAAGGGCATCGAGGAGGCCATCGGCCTGCGCAACCACGTCCTCGAACAGCTGGACAAGGCCGACTCCACGAACGACGAGGAGATCCGCCGCAAGGCGCTCACCTTCGTCTTCGTCGGCGGTGGCTTCGCGGGTGCGGAGACCATCGGCGAGGTCGAGGACATGGCCCGCGACGCGGCGAAGTACTACAACAACGTCTCCCGCGAGGACATGCGGTTCATCCTCGTCGACGCCGCCGACAGGATCCTCCCCGAGGTCGGCCCCAAGCTCGGCCAGTACGGCAAGGAGCACCTGGAGGCCCGCGGGGTCGAGGTCTACCTCTCCACCTCCATGGACTCGTGCGTCGACGGCCACGTGGTGCTGAAGAACGGCCTTGAGGTCGACTCCAGCACCATCGTGTGGACGGCGGGCGTCAAGCCGAACCCGGCTCTGTCCCGCTACGGCCTTCCCCTGGGCCCCCGTGGTCACGTCGACTGCGAGGCGACGCTCCAGGTCAAGGGCACGGACTACATCTGGGCCGCCGGTGACAACGCCCAGGTTCCGGACCTCGTCGGCCGCAAGGCGGGCAACGAGAACGCCTGGTGCCCGCCGAACGCGCAGCACGCGCTGCGGCAGGCGCGGGTCCTCGGCGACAACGTGATCTCCGGTATGCGGGGCTTCCCGCAGAAGGACTACAGCCACGCCAACAAGGGCGCTGTGGCGGGCCTCGGCCTCCACAAGGGCGTCGCGATGATCGTCATGGGCAAGATGAAGATCAAGCTCAAGGGCCGGCTGGCGTGGTACATGCACCGCGGCTACCACGGTCTGGCGATGCCGACGTGGAACCGCAAGATCCGCGTCTTCGCCGACTGGACGCTCGCCATGTTCCTCAAGCGCGAGGTCGTGTCCCTGGGCGCTCTGGAGACTCCGCGCGAGGAGTTCTACGAGGCCGCGAAGCCCGCGCCGGTCGCCGCCGCCGGCAAGGCGGAGGAGAAGCCGAAGACCGAGGAGAAGGCCAAGGCGTCCTGACGCCCGGTCACCGAACCCCTTCGAAGGGGCCGCCCGCCATCCGTGGTGCGGGCGGCCCCTTCGGCTTGCCCGGCTCACCTGAGTACGGGGGCTCATGTGCCCTGCCTCATCCGGGTGTTGGATGGGAGCGTGTTCAGGACACGACGGATGTGCGCTGTCACTGCTGGTAGTTAGAGTGGTCGGTGCGGCTGGAGAACAAGGCTCGCCACGGTGGTCGTACGTAGTCATACGTGGCCATACGTCACACGTCATATGTCGTACGGGGAGGGTGCTTGTGTCGTCGGGGCCGGATGGACCGGCGTGGGGCGCGTCGTGGGTCTCCGGCCTGGTTGGCACTGCCGCCGCAGCCGCCGCTGCCACCGCCGATGTGGCCGCCGAACTGTCGTCGTTCACGGAGTTCCGCAGGCGCGTCGACGAACTGATCCGTGACCTGAAGAGCTCGGAGGCGGGCCCCGACAAGGTCGGCGAGGAGCCACTCGCACGCCACCGGTTCGGCGGCGGGGAGGGATCCTTCGCGGAGGCGTCCGGGCTGTTCACGGCGTACCACACGGTGATCGCCGAGCTGGAGACCCTGTCGAAGCTCCTGTCGGACTCCATGGAGGGCATGGGCATCGCGGTCCTGGCGTCACACAAGGGCTACGAGAACATCGACCTGGACATCCGTGACCGGATGACGGCGATCAGCGCGGAGACGACGGAGCGCTACGGGGGCGGTTACGGCCCTGGGGCTCCGCAAAGAAGCGCCGGGACCGGCGGCCAGAAGCCCGAGGGCGGCGACGTGGGAGGCACGATCTGATGCCGGCCAAAGGCCCCGGTGGCAGTACCTCTTTCGAGGACATGAGCCACGAGCAGATGCTGGCCTGGCTGGACCAGGCGAACGCGGGCACGGTTCAGGCCGCCGCCGACCGGCTGGTCACCGCGGCGAAGGAGATCCGCAAGATCGCCGAAGAGCTGAAGGTCCGCCCGCAGTGGGTGGAATGGAAGGGCGAGGGCGCACAAGCCTTCCGCACCTGGAGTGCGGATCTGGCCAACTCCACCCTGCGGCTGGGTGACTTCAGCGAGGACACGGCGAAGTGGCTGGCCCGGACGTCGGACGCGATCACCGAGGCGCAGGTGTCGATCCCGCGGGACGCCGGGAGCGCGCAGGCGAATCTTGACGCGGCTCAGTCGGCGCGCAACGACCCGGACGCGGCATCCGTCGGGGCCAAGTCAGCGAGCGAGCTCGCGGCACTGGCGGCGCACAAGGAAGAGGTACGGCAGCAGGCTGCCGCGCAGATGCGGAAGCTGGCGCAGTCGTACTCGTGGTCGGCCACGCAGATGAACGCGCTGGAACGGCCCAGGTTTCCGCCGCCGCCGGAGGCTCTCGTGCCGCCGGATGCTCGTGGGCGTGGCGACGAGCGCGGGATTGCACGTCCTGGTGGTCACGGCGTGGCCCAGACTTCCGCGTCGGCTGGCCCGGCTCCCGGTGCTCTGGCTCAAGAGCCTGCCCGCCTCCTGGCCTCTGAGCATGTGCAACAACCAACGCTGCCCGCTCATGCGGCGCAGGTTTCTGAGCACTCGCCGGTTCGCATGGACGTTGACTCGGTACGCGCATTGCCCCGACAGCCGCACACAGCGCTGCTGGGTACGAGCGAGGGACCGCTCACTACCGGTCGGGCGCCCGGTATGGCGGCAACGCCACCTGAAGTCGCGCTTCCGGCGTTCGGTGGGGCGAGAACCCCCCTGGGCTCGACAGGGCCAGGCAGGCCGATGCCGGCCCCAGTGTCGGGCAGAGCGGTGACCGGTCCAGTCGGACAGGGGGGAACGCCAGCCGGTCAGACAGGTCATGCGCGGCCGGTTGGCGCCGGGCGGTCCCCTTTCATGCCTGGCCAAGGAACCTCGACGTCGCAGCCCGGCCGACCACCAGGCGGCAGCACCGGCGGCATTGTGGGCGGTCGTCCGGCCACGCCACCTGCGGGCCGGTCTACAGGGGCGATTCCTCGCGGCACCGTGGTGGGCGCGGAGGGGACGAGCGCTCGTGGCCCGCTGAGTCCCACTGCGGGCAGTGGCGCTGCCTCAAGTTCATCCGGCAGCCGAGGGCAGATTCCCGGCGGACGTGCCGCATCTCCCAGCGGAGGAGTCGTGGGCGGCGCCTCGCCACAGACTGGCCGAGCCGCTCCGCGCCCGCCGGTTCCTGACAGGTCCAGTGGGCCTTCCACGCCGGGGGCGGCTGTACGAAACGGCGTCTCGGGCGGTACTCCGCATGCCGGAGGCGCGGGGACGGGCCGAGACAGGCCCGCTGCTCGTACGACACCCTCGGGACGCTCGTCAGGCTCGGGTGGCACCGGCACCCGGTCTGGCCGTGAGACCGGGGACCGGCCGGATCGCGGCCGTACCGCGGACCCCACCACCGATTGATGCCAGAGGAAAGGCGAGAGGGATCGCATGTTCATCAGCAGTAGACGGCGTGGGCGCCGCAACGGCGCAGCCTCGACGGTGCTCGGCCTGCTGCTGGTCGGTTCCACGGCTGCTCCGGCGCATGCGGAGTCGACCCGTGAGCAGCAATGGTTCCTCGACGCCATGAAGGCCGAGCAGATGTGGCAGACAAGCACGGGCGATGGCGTCACAGTTGCTGTGATCGACTCCGGGGTGAACCAGAACAACCCTGATCTAAAGGGCCGCGTTCTGCCCGGCAAGGACTTCGCGACGGACCAGTCGGGAGACGAGCACACTGATTACGACGGACATGGCACGGGCATGGCTGGGCTGATCGCCGGAACTGGCGCATACGGTGGCGGCAAGGGTGCCTTCGGTCTCGCTCCTGGCGCCACGATCCTGCCGATCCGGATGCCCGATGCCGAAAAGGCGCCCAACGAGGCTGCGGCAATCAGGCAGTTCAACGAGGCGATCCCGAAGGCGATCCGGTACGCAGCGGACGCAGACGCGCAGGTCATCAATATCTCACTAGGTCAGACCCAAGGCTCACCGACAGTGTCAGCAGCGGTGAGATACGCCCTGGAGAAAGGTTCGTTGATCTTCGCGGCCGTCGGGAACAGCGGTGACAAGACCAACCGGATCGAGTACCCCGCGGCCACGCCGGGTGTGGTCGGCGTAGCCGCAGTAGGGAAGGATCTGCGCAGAACCGCGGAGTCCGAGTACGGCCCGCAGGTGGACATGGCCGCGCCGGGTGATGACATGGTCCACGCGTGCGGAGACGAAACCGGACTGTGCGTAAGCCACGGCACCAGCGACGCCACCGCCCTCGCCTCCGCCAGCGCCGCCCTGATCTGGTCCAAGCACCCGACCTGGACCAACAACCAGGTCCTCAGGGTCATGCTCAACACCATCGGCGCCCCCACGGACGGCGCCGAGCGCAACGACTCCATCGGCTACGGCATCGTCCGCCCCCGCATCGCACTGCAGAGCCCGGGCGATCCGGGCCCGGCGGACGAGTACCCGCTCCCGGATCTGGCGGCCGCGGCATCGGCTGCGCCCTCCTCTGCCGCTTCCGTTTCAGGGCCGGAGGACGTTTCGGCCGCGGACTCGGCCAAGGAGGAAGACGAGGACAGCGACACCGCGCTCTGGGCGGTACTGGGCGCAGTCGGCGCCGTCGCCGTCGCGGGAGCAGTGGCCGTGTTCGTCGTCATGCGCAAGCGTTCGGACGCGGCGAGGCGGGCGATCCTCACTCAGCAGCCACCCCACCAGGCAGGCCCGTATCCCTACGCGGGCCAGGTGGTTCAGCCGCCTTGTCCGACGCCCCCGTATCCCCAGCAAGACCCGGGCACCCGCCCATAGTTCCCGACGCCAGGGATCAGCGGTGCGGAACGCGTGCCCCCGGCTGCTGTGCGAGAACGAGGCCATGCAGACGGGGCACGTGTGAAGTACTGATGCGCGGTGACGTCCGACGCTCGGGTATTCGCCGCCGTTGGTACGTTGAGGCTCGGGCGAGAAGCTCCGAGACCAGTCCTGATCGGGAGCGAGTCACCTCCGGAACTGCCACCGAAGAGGCGTGACGTCACCCGCACCGACACCCGGCCAAGGCCGACGCCCCCGACGGCATCGGCATCGAGGTCACCTCGGTCGTGCTCGACGCGCTCTGGCAGGCCCAGCCGCGACGCGTGGCGTCTACATCTTTTTGCTCAGCCGTAACGCGGATGGGGGACTGTGCCCCGGCCCCGCAGGTGTTTACGTGGGTGTTGACATTCCGGGTTCCCCCGTCACGGAGGTGTACGCCATGCCAGACGCCGCCCTGCGGCTGAAAAGCCTCGTCGAACAGTTGCTGGGAGCCCCTTTGCCGGTGCGTGTCCGCGCCTGGGACGGTTCGCAGGCGGGGCCGCCGGGCGCGCCGACCCTGGTCGTCCGCAATCGCCGCGCCGTACGCCGTCTCCTGTGGAAGCCGGGCGAGCTGGGCCTCGCCCGGGCCTGGGTCGCCGGTGACCTGGACGTCGAGGGGGATCTCTACACCGCCCTCGACCTGGTGTCGGGGTTCGTGTGGCAGCGCGGGGAGGACGCCCGCAGCCTCGCCCAGGCCCTGCGCGACCCCGAGGTGCGGGCCGCCGTCCGCGGACTCTTCGCCCTCTCCGGGCCGCCGCTGCCTCCGGCCCCGCCCCGCGAGGAGGCCCGCAGACCCCGCCGTCGCCTGCACACCAAGCACAGTGACCGGCGCGCGATCAGCCACCACTACGACGTCGGCAACGACTTCTACGAGATCGTCCTCGGGCCGTCCATGGTGTACTCCTGCGCTTACTGGCCCGCCCCCGAGGCCGACGGCGCCACCCTGGAGACCGCCCAGCGCGACAAGCTCGAACTCGTCTCCCGCAAGCTTGCCCTGCGGCCGGGCCAACGGCTGCTGGACGTCGGCTGCGGCTGGGGTTCCATGGCCGTCCACGCCGCCCGCGAGCACGGCGTGAGCGTCGTCGGCATCACCCTCTCCCACGAGCAGGCGGCGTACGCCCGTAAGCGCGTCGCCGACGAGGGGCTGACCGACCGGGTCGAGATCCGCGTACAGGACTACCGGGACGTCACCGACGGCCCCTACGACGCCATCTCGTCCATCGGCATGGCCGAACACGTCGGCGCCGAACGGTACCTGGAGTACGCCGGGCATCTCTTCGGGCTCCTCAGGCCGGGCGGGCGGCTGCTCAACCACCAGATCGCCCGCCGGCCCCATCGCGACGAAACCGCCTACGACGTCGACGCGTTCATCGACGCCTACGTCTTCCCGGACGGTGAACTCGCCCCCGTCGGCGCCACCGTCACCCAGCTCGAACGCGCAGGCTTCGAGGTGCGGGACGTCGAGTCGATCCGCGAGCACTACGCCCTCACCCTGCGCCGCTGGGTCACCAACCTGGAGGCCGACTGGGACCGGGCCGTGGAGCTGACCAGCCCCGGGCGGGCCCGAGTCTGGCGGCTCTACATGGCCGCCTCCGCGCTCGCCTTCGAGCACCACCGCATCGGCGTCAACCAGGTCCTCGCCGTCAGGACGCCCGAGTCCGGCGACTCGGGGATGCCCCTGCGGTCCCGTACCTGGAACTGAGCACGAGCGGCAGCGGGGCCCCGTCCCTGTCGAAGGAACGGGGCCCCGCTGCCGTACGCCTGCCGCTACTCCGACTTGATCGCCGACAGCATGTTCAGCCGGGCCGCCCGCCGGGCCGGCCACAGCGCCGCCAGGACACCCACCGCCGCCGCGAGGAGGAGGAAGACGGCCATCCGCGCCCAGGGCAGGACGAGTTCGTACGTCGGCAGGCTCGCGCCGAGGAGTTCACCGGCCGCCCAGCCGAAGAACACACCCAGCCCGATGCCCAGCACCCCGCCGAACAGCGAGATGACCAGGGACTCCAGGCGGACCATCCGCTTGATGCCCTTGCGGTCCAGGCCGATCGCGCGGAGCATGCCGATCTCCTGGGAGCGTTCGAAGACCGACATGGCCAGGGTGTTGATGACACCGAGGACCGCGACGATCACCGCCATCGCCAGCAGCCCGTAGACCATGTTCAGGATCAGCGTGAACATCTGCGCGATGTCCTCGGAGAGGTCCTTCTTGTCCTGGACCTTGATGGCCGGGTTGGCGCCGAGTGCCTTCTCCAGTGCGTCCTTCGTCGCACCCGACGAGCCGTCGGACGTCTTCACCATCACCTGCATGTCGGCCGGGTCCGTCTGGTGCGGCGAGAGCGTGGCGTTGTCCAGCATGATGCCCTGGATCATCTGGTTGCCCTCGTAGATCCCGGCGACGCTCAGCTCCTGCTTCTTGCCGTCCTCGTAGGAGACGGTGAAGCGTGAACCGGTCGTCCAGTCGTGCGACGTGGCGGTGTCGTCGTCCACGACGACCCGCGTGCCGCCGACCGTGAAGGAACCGCTGTCGATCGTGAGGTCGGTCAGCTCGCGGATGGTGGCGCCGTCGACGCCGGTGAGGTACTCGGTCTCGCCGTCGATGCGGGAGGGCGCGTTGCGCAGCGGGCTGGTGGCGGTGACGTCGTCGAGCTGCTTCAGCTTCTTCTCGACGTCCGGGGAGAGTCCGTTGCCGTTGGCCATGGAGACCACGTAGTCCGCGCGGATCGCCGCCGCCGCCATCTTGTCGATGGACTTCTGCAGGCTGCCCGCCATCACCGTCATGCCGGTGATGAGGGTGAGGCCGATCATGAGCGCGGAGGCGGTGGCGGCCGTGCGGCGCGGGTTGCGCACCGAGTTCTGGCGGGCCAGCTTGCCCGAGACGCCGAACACGCGCAGGGCCGGGGAGGCGGCCGCGATCAGCGGGCGGGACAGCAGCGGGGTCAGGATGAAGACGCCGATGATCAGCAGGACCGCGCCGATGCCCATGGGGGCCTGGCCGTCCGAGCCGGACATCGTCGTCGCCGCGAGGACGATCGCGATGCCCGCCGCAGAGAACAGCGCGCCCAGGGTGTTGCGCAGCACCAGCGACTTGGTGGTCGCCGCCGCGTGCAGGCTGCTCATCGCCGCCACCGGCGGGATCTTCGCGGCCCGGCGGCCCGGCAGCCAGGCGGCCAGCATGGTGATGAGGATGCCGACGGCGAGGGCCGCGCCGACCGTGCCGGGCGTGATGATCAGCGGTCCGTCCGGGACGGTCGCACCGAGCGAGCCCATCAGCGACCGCAGCCCGGCCCCGATGCCGATCCCGGCGACCAGGCCGGTCACCGCGGCGACCGCGCCGACCACGAACGCCTCCACCAGCACCGACCGCGTGACCTGCCGGCGCGAGGCGCCGACCGCGCGCAGCAGCGCCAGTTCCTTGGTGCGCTGGGCGACCAGCATGGTGAAGGTGTTGGCGATGATGAACGTGCCGACGAAGAGCGCGATGCCCGCGAAGACCAGCAGGCCCTGCTTCAGCCCGGACATCGAGGAGGAGATCAGCTCCGCCTGGTCGGCGGCCAGTTGCTCGCCCGTCGTCGTCTCGACCAGGTTCTCCGGCAGTGCCCGGTCCAGCTCGCCCTTCAGCGCCGTCTGGCTGACGCCCGCCTTCGCCTTGACGTCGATCTCGTCGTACGTGCCCGTCTTGCCGAACAGCCGCTGGGCCGTGGCCGTGTCGAAGAGGGCCAGGCTGCCGCCGGCGGCGACATTGCCGTCGTCGGTGGTGAAGATGCCGGTGATCTTCGGGGTCAGCACCGGTCCGTCGACCGAGACTCGTACGGTGTCACCGACCTCGTACCCGGCGCGCTCGGCGGTCTCGGAGTCGACGAGGACCTCGTCCGCTCCGCGCGGTGCGTGACCGTCGACGAGCGGGTACCGGGGGTCCTCGGCGTCCCAGTAGTTCCCGCCCTCCGACTGGAAACCGCCGCCGATCAGCTTGCCGTCCTTGTCGGCGATCGCGGTGAATCCCTTGACCACGCCGATGGCGGACGCGGCCCCCGGCACCCGGGTGCTCCGGTCGAGCAACGCCTGGGTCAGCTCGGGCGTCGTGCCTACGGTGTCGCCCTCGCTCTCCTGGTGCTTGGCCGCCACGGCCACGTCGACCTGGCCGAAGCCCTTGGCCGAACTCTTCTGGAACGCCTCGGAGATGGTGTTGGTGAAGACCAGGGTGCCCGACACGAAGGCCACGCCGAGCATCACGGCGAGCACGGTCATGAGCAGTCTGGCCTTGTGCGCGAGTACGTTGCGCAGGGCGGTGCGGAACATCAGCTGGTGCGGCCCTTCGTGTCGAACCGCTTCATGAAGTCGAGGACGGACTCCGCCGTGGGGTCGTACACCTCGTCGACGACCCGGCCGTCCGCCAGGAACACCACCCGGTCCGCGTACGCGGCGGCCACCGGGTCGTGGGTCACCATCACCACCGTCTGCCCGAGCTCCCGCACGGAGTTGCGCAGGAAGCCGAGGACCTCGGCGCCGGCGCGCGAGTCGAGGTTCCCGGTCGGCTCGTCACCGAAGATGATCTCGGGCCGGGAGGCCAGCGCGCGGGCCACGGCGACGCGCTGCTGCTGGCCGCCGGAGAGCTGGGAGGGACGGTGGCTGAGCCGGTCGCTCAGACCCACCATCCGGATCACGGAGTTCAGCCACTCCTTGTCGGGCTTGCGGCCCGCGATGTCCATCGGGAGCGTCATGTTCTCCAGCGCGGTCAGCGTCGGGAGCAGGTTGAAGGCCTGGAAGATGAAACCGATCTTGTCCCGGCGCAGCTTCGTCAGCTGTTTGTCCTTCAGCGACCCGAGCTCCGTGTCGCCGATGCGCACCGAACCGGACGAGAAGGTGTCCAGACCGGCCACACAGTGCATCAGCGTGGACTTGCCGGATCCGGAGGGGCCCATGATCGCGGTGAACTCTGCCTGCCCGAACCCGACGGAGACCCGGTCGAGGGCGACCACCTGGGTCTCGCCCTGTCCGTAGATCTTCGACAGATCCGTGGCGCGCGCGGCCACGGCGGTGGTGCGGCCGGCGATGGGAGTGGTGGTCACGGGTGGGAGCTCCTGACGGGACGACGGTTGTCGGTCGTGTTCCATCGTGGTCGCCGTTCCCGCCCGTGGAGTCAGCCGCTGTTCCGGTTCCGAAGGCAGTCTCGGGTCGCATCAGGGGCCGCCGTGTCATACCTGGGGATGACGGGCAGCCCCGAGAGGGCCGCTTCAAGAACAGGTGGAGCCCCCTTGTTCAGACGGTGAAATTCCGTCATTCCGCATGCGCGGCCGGGGTGTGCGCGCAAGGCTGTTGGCAAGTGCGGACGGCCTGTTCCAGGTGCTGATGCTCCCTCAGGCGCCAATAAAATAAGACAACATGGGTCCGCCCCGCCGGTGGTGGCCAGAGGTATCCCGATAGGCTCGGAACCTCGATGCGGAGCCCATGGCCTGCCCGGATGGTGGAATGCAGACACGGCGAGCTTAAACCTCGCTGCCCCTTCGCGGGCGTGCCGGTTCAAGTCCGGCTCCGGGCACTTCCGACACATGCACCCTCCATTGAAGAGTTCACCGCACGACCGTTGACAGCGGGCGGACGCGGTCGCAGACTCATGCCCGGAAGATGGTGAACAGAATTTCACCACGCGAACCGCGCACTGCGCACCCGTTCCACGGTCAACAGAGAGGCTGGTCGATGCGCACCACCGTCGGCATCATCGGAGCCGGCCCGGCCGGTCTGCTCCTGGCTCGGCTGCTCCACAACGCGGGCATCGACTCGGTCGTCCTGGAGAGCCGCGACCGCGCCTATGTCGAGCACCGGCAGCGGGCCGGGATCCTGGAGCAGGGCACGGTCGACGTGCTGCGCGAGGCCGGCGCGGGGGAGCGTATGGACCGGGAGGGTCTGCGTCACGACGGAATCGAACTGAGGTTCGCAAAGCAGCGTCACCGCGTCGACTTCCCCGCCCTCACCGGCGGCCGCTCCGTGATGGTCTACGCCCAGACCGAGGTCTGCAAGGACCTCATCGCCCTCCAGCTCGCCGACGGCGGCCCCCTGCTGTTCGAGGCGGAGGCGCTCGCCGTCGAGGACGCCGACACCGGCCGGCCGCGCGTCCGCTTCCGGCACGAGGGCCGCGAGGACGTCCTGGAGTGCGACTACGTCGTCGGCTGCGACGGCTTCTGGGGTGTGGCACGCAAGGCGGTCCCGGCCTCCCTGTCCCGGACCTTCGAACGGACGTACCCATTCGGCTGGCTCGGCATCCTGGCCGACGTCCCGCCCTCGCACGACGAGCTGGTCTACGCCCGCCACGACCGCGGCTTCGCCCTGCTGTCCATGCGCTCCCCGTCCGTCTCCCGCCTCTACCTCCAGGTCCCGGAGGGCACGGACGCCGGGTCCTGGAGCGACGACGCCATCTGGGCGGAGCTGGAGCGCCGCTTCGAGACCGCCGACGACTGGCACCTGGAGCGGGGCCCGATCACCCAGAAGTCGGTCACCCCCATGCGCTCCTACGTCCACGAGCCCATGCGGTACGGCCGCCTCTTCCTCGCCGGCGACGCCGCCCACATCGTGCCGCCCACCGGAGCCAAGGGGCTCAACCTGGCCGTCGGGGACGTCGTGACCTTCGCGCGGGCCCTGGTGTACGAGCGGGAGAAGGGCTCGGCGGAGCTGCTCGACGCGTACGCGGCGACCTGCCTGCGCCGCGTCTGGCAGGCCGAACGGTTCAGTTACGACATGACGAGCCTCCTGCACCGCGCCCCCGACGCCACTCCCTTCGAGGACCGCCTCCAGCTGGCCCGCCTGGAGCGGATCGCCTCCTCCCGCGCCGCCGAGACCGACCTGGCGGAGGCGTACACCGGGTTCCCGTTCGGCTGAGCGCGGCGGACGGTCTCCGGCCGGTCCCGGCCGTGTCGCGGGTTGGTCATGAAAGAGCCCCTCCGTGGCCGGGAATCAAGGGCGCGCGTAGCGTGTTGCCCAGCACGAAGAGGGAAAGATCCTCC
Source organism: Streptomyces sp. NPDC003011 (assembly GCF_053591515.1). Lineage (NCBI taxonomy): Bacteria > Bacillati > Actinomycetota > Actinomycetes > Kitasatosporales > Streptomycetaceae > Streptomyces > Streptomyces sp. NPDC003011. The sequence continues at coordinate 28,567 of NZ_JBSFTY010000006.1, read as the reverse complement.
CCAAGCACTAGGGTCATTCCTTTGCCTACCTATTACTCTTGAGCCCAAGGCCCCACACACAGTGGCCATGGAGGAGTGAAATGAGGAGCAGCAACCCGGTCTTCTCGCGACGGGGGTTCAGCCGCGACAACGGCTACGCGGGCTTCAACACCGCGCCGCAGGCCGGGGGCGCAGCTGCAGGCACGCAGGGCAGCCCGTACGCGCAGCCGCAGGCCGGCAACCCGTACGCGCAGAACCCGTACGCCCAGCAGGACCTTCAGCACGGCGCACCGCCGCAGGCCCCGGCCGCCACCGGCCGGATGACGATCGACGACGTCGTCCTGCGCACCGGCACCACCCTCGGCGTCCTGGTCGTCACGGCCGCGCTCGCCTGGGCGCTGCTGCCCGTCGACGACGCGAACATCAGCCGGTCGTACGGCATCGCCATCGGTGCCGCGCTGATCGGCATGGTCCTGGCCCTGGTCCAGTCCTTCAAGCGCAAGGCCTCGCCCGCGCTGATCCTGACGTACGCCGCCTTCGAGGGCGTGTTCCTCGGAGTCGTCTCCAGCGTCGTCGACAACCGCATCGCCAGCGGCGCGGCCATGCAGGCGGTGATCGGCACCCTGGCGGTGTTCGCCGGTGTGCTGATCGCGTACAAGGCGGGCTGGATCCGCGTCAACCGCCGGTTCTACGGCTTCGTGATGGCGGCCGCGCTCGGCTTCGTCCTGCTGATGATGGTGAACCTGCTGTTCGCGGTCTTCGGCGGCGGTGACGGCCTCGGCTTCCGCAGCGGCCCGCTCGGCATCGTCTTCGGTGTCATCGGCATCCTGCTCGGCGCCTGCTTCCTCGCCCTGGACTTCAAGCAGGTCGAGGACGGCATCGCGTACGGCGCGCCGCGCGAGGAGGCGTGGCTGGCGGCCTTCGGCCTGACGCTGACGCTGGTGTGGATCTACATGGAGTTCCTGAGGATCATCGCGATCCTCAACAGCAACGACTAGCGCGCCCCGCGTGCGTGAACGGGCCCCGGGTTTTGACCCGGGGCCCTTCGTCGTCGGCGCGCCTAGGCGAATTTGCGCGCGGCCCTCCTCAGGTCGTACTCGTGGATGAGAGCTTTCGCGTGGCCGTACGCGAGGTTGTGTTCGTGGCGGAGCCAGCTGACCTTTTCCTCGAAGCGGAAGAGAGCCGGGCCTTCGTCGACGGTGCGCAGCCAGTCGGACACTTCACGACCGGTGCAGTGGGGGATGCGGGCGAGCATGTTGCGGTGGGTCTCCTCGGAGAGGACGTGGGACATCGGCGCCTCCGGACGCAAAGGGGATGTAAGCCGGTCCTTCAGGTCACCGTGCCTGAGCGTTCGCCCGTTGGCAACAGTCGCGGTGGGACGCGTACGCTCACGGCGTGGTGGATACGACGCGTCTGACCCGAGCGGTGGATCACTTTGCCGACCGTCTGCGGGCCGCTCCGCAGAGTCGGCTGCAGCGAGGGGCCGCCGCGGAGGCCCTGGGACTGGCCAGGGAGTTCGCCCGGTGGGCGCAGGTGGTGGAGGCGCCCGAGGCGGAGCCCCGGGAGATGCCGGACGCGGGGATGTTCGCCGCGGCCGACCAGATCACCGTGGCCGTGCACGATCTGGCGCTGGTGATCTCGACCGACGCCGAGGTCGAGGACGCGCTGGCCCTGGTGGCGGACGCGCAGAAGAAGGCGGGCGTCTGAGGCCCCGCGCGATCGCCGGACGACCGGGGCGGGGCCCCGGTCACCCGCCCGTGGGGGTGAGCCGGAGCCCGCGGCGCCTCACAGGCTCGCTATGACCCGGTCCGCCAGGATGTAGACGTTCTCCTCGCCGCAGGCGAACGTGAGCGTGTACGCGCCGGAGATGCCGGAGCCGCCCAGCAGTATCGGGGTCTGCCCCGCGCGCAGCGCCGCCGCCAGGCGTTCCGCCGTCTCGCGGTGGCCCGGGGTCATGCAGAGGGTGGTGCCGTCGGCGAAGACGTAGACGTCGAGGGTGCCCAGGGGGCCCGGGCGGACGTCGGCGAGTTCGGTGCCGGAGGCGGCCAGCTCCTCCAGGGTGGCCACGGTGCGCTCGTGGTCGCCCACGACCGGCGAGGCGACCGGGACGAAGTCCGGGTGCGAGGGGTGGCGGCGGCGGGCGGCGGCCAGTTCCGGGGAGTCCCCGGCGAACTCGTCGGCGTCCGCGCCGGGCTCGCTGACCGGCTCCAGGCCCACGAAATCGGCCTGCCGGGGCAGGAACAGCTCGCTGTCCGGCAGTCCCAGCAGCGTGGGCGCGTCGGAGGCGTCACGAACCTCCTGGGCGGCCCAGAACGCCCGCGCCTCGGCGAGCTCGCGCTCACGCTCCTCGGCGAGCGCCTCGGCCACGGCGGCCCGTATCTCGTCGCCGGCGGGGCGGGCGGCGGGCACGAAGCCTCGCGCCGCCGTGGCGTTGCCCTTGGCGATCTCGGTGTGCAGGGCGGCGACCTGGCGTCGCAGCACCATGAGGGTGCGCAGCACGGCGACGCCCACGGCGCCGGTGGCGGCCGTGGTGACCAGCAAGGCGATCGGCATGACGCTCACTGACGTACTCCCGGTTCAAAGTCGACCCCCGACTTCCTACATCAGCTTGAAGGGCGGACTAACCCGCTGTCAGTGCGTAACGTCACGAATCGGACATGACTTTGAGGCCGGGGTACCTGGCTGAAGTGGGGGTGACCTGCGTAAATCCCTTCCCGGGGGAGATAGGTCACATCCTGGGGGAGATTGGATCACAAATCGGCCCGGAACCTTGGTGATTCCCGGGTTCCGGGCCGAACGGTGACGCTGAGTTCCCGTATGGCTACGGTGAGTTGAGGTGGCGGGGGTGGTCAGCTCAGGCGCTCGATGACCATCGCCATGCCCTGGCCGCCGCCGACGCACATCGTCTCCAGGCCGAACTGCTTGTCGTGGAACTGGAGGGAGTTGATGAGCGTGCCGGTGATCCGGGCGCCGGTCATGCCGAAGGGGTGGCCGACCGCGATGGCGCCGCCGTTGACGTTCAGCTTGTCGAGGTCGATGCCGAGCTCGCGGTAGGAGGGGATCACCTGGGCGGCGAAGGCCTCGTTGATCTCGACCAGGTCGATGTCGCCGATGGTCAGGCCGGCGCGGCGCAGGGCCTGCTGGGACGCGTCCACCGGGCCGAGGCCCATGATCTCGGGGGACAGGCCGGAGACGCCGGTCGACACGATGCGGGCGAGCGGGGTCAGGCCGAGCTCGCGGGCCTTGGTGTCGCTCATGATCACGAGCGCGGCGGCGCCGTCGTTCAGCGGACAGCAGTTGGCGGCGGTGACCATGCCGTCGGGGCGGAAGGCCGGCTTGAGGCCCTGGACGCCCTCCAGGGTGACGCCGGCGCGGGGGCCGTCGTCCTTGGCGACGACCGTGCCGTCGGGGGTGGTGACCGGGGTGATCTCGCGCTCCCAGAAGCCGTTCTTGAGGGCTTCCTCGGCGAGGTTCTGCGAGCGGACGCCGAACTCGTCCATCTCCTGGCGGGTGACGCCCTTGAGGCGGGCCAGGTTCTCGGCGGTCTGGCCCATCGCGATGTAGGCGTCCGGCACGAGGCCGTCCTCACGCGGGTCGTGCCAGGTGGTGCCCTCCTGCTCCGCGACGGCGGCGGTGCGGGCCTCGGCCTCCGCGAAGAAGGGGTTGCGCGTGTCCGGCAGGCTGTCGGAGTTGCCCTTCACGAAGCGGGAGACCATCTCGACACCGGCCGAGAGGAAGACGTCGCCCTCGCCGGCCTTGATGGCGTGCAGGGCCATGCGGCTGGTCTGGAGCGAGGAGGAGCAGTACCGGGTGATCGTGCAGCCGGGGAGGTGGTCCATGCCCATCTGCACGGCGACGATGCGGCCGAGGTTGTTGCCCTGCTCGCCGCCGGGCAGGCCGCAGCCGAGCATCAGGTCGTCGATGTCCTTCGGGTCCAGCTCGGGGACCTTGGCGAGGGCGGCCTGGATGATCGTGGCGGTGAGGTCGTCAGGGCGCAGATCCTTGAGGGAGCCCTTGAAGGCGCGGCCGATGGGGGAGCGGGCGGTCGAGACGATCACGGCTTCGGGCATCAACGGCTCCATGGGCAAGGGATCGGGCGGGGCTGTGTGGGAAGTTACCCGTACGTATGGACTCGGTCACGGGTATCGGGGTGTGACGCTGACCGCAATTTACTAAGCGCTTGCTTTTCTGATCGTCCCCCGCATCCCAGCCCACCGCAGCCACCCCGCCCACCCGGGCCGAGCCGCCCGGGCCGAGCCGCCCGAGCCGAGCCGACCCGACCCGAGCCGACCCGACCCGAGCCGGCCGGGGGCCGGAGCCCCCGGGTGCGGCGCTTCAGGGTGACGGGGTGACCGGGGCCGGGGCCGGCTCGGTCACCGCCACCCGCCGGCGCCGCCGCCGCTTGAGCAGTGCCCACGGTCCCTTCGGTCCGCTCGGCATCGCGGCCGCGACCTCCGTACCGGCCTCCGACGCCGCCTCCGCCGCGGCGCGGGCCACCGGCAGGAAGCCCTCGCGACGGGAGGCGTCCGGGCGGTCCTCCTCGGCCGGCCACAGGCCCAGGGCCGCGCAGACCGTCGGCAGCACCGCCATCGCCGCCGTGGCGTAGCCCTCCGCGGAGGGGTGGTAGTTGTCGGGGCCGAACAGCTCCCTCGGGTTCTCCTCGAACTCCGGGCCCAGCAGGTCGCCCAGCGACACCGTGCGGCCGCCCTGCTCCACGGCCCCGATCGTCTGGGCGGCCGCCAGCTGGCGGGACGCCCGGCGGGCCAGCCAGCGCAACGGCTGCTGCACCGGCTCGATCGTGCCCAGGTCGGGACAGGTGCCGACCACCACCTCCGCGCCGGCCGTGCGCAGCCGGCGTACCGCCGTCGACAGATGGCGGACCGAGCGGGTCGCCGGCATCCGGTGCGTCACGTCGTTCGCGCCGATCATGATCACGCAGATGTCGGGCACCCGGACCGGGTCGGACAGCGTCAGGGCCACCTGGCGGTCGAGGTCGTCGGAGGTGGCCCCGGGCAGTGCGACGTTACGCAGCTCCACCGGGCGTTCCGCCACCGCCGCCAGGCCCGACGCCAGCAGCGCGCCCGGAGTCTGGCCGGCCCGGTGGACGCCCTGGCCCGCGGCCGTGGAGTCGCCCAGCATCACCAGACGCAGGGGCGGTTCGTCGGGGACGGTGTAGGCATGGCCGTACCGTCCCTCCGAATGGGGGACGTGCGGCGCCGTGCCGTTGCCCACCTGTCGCTTCGCCAGCCGTACCTCCGCCAGCAGCAGGCCCACGGCCGCCGCGCCGGCCAGACCGATCCCGCCACCGCCGTACGCGGCACCGGCCGCGATCCGCCGGGCCACCCTCGCCCTCGACATGCTTGTCATGCGTCGCCGCCACCTCCTCGTAGCCCTACAACCAGTCCTTGCCCCGTACGGACCGTGGCCCAATCTCAACGGGGAGTGAACGACCGTCACGGGCGGCGGGGAACCCCTAGGCTGGCTGAACAGCCACGACCATTTCTTTTGCAAGCGTCCGGAGACAACGGTGCAATTCCACGACTCGATGATCAGCCTCGTCGGCAACACCCCGCTGGTGAGGCTCAACAACGTGACCAAGGGCATTCGGGCGACCGTCCTGGCCAAGGTGGAGTACTTCAACCCCGGCGGATCCGTGAAGGACCGCATCGCCCTGCGCATGATCGAGGCGGCCGAGGAGAGCGGCGCGCTCAGGCCCGGCGGCACGATCGTGGAGCCGACCAGCGGCAACACCGGCGTCGGGCTCGCCATCGTGGCGCAGCAGAAGGGGTACAAGTGCATCTTCGTGTGCCCCGACAAGGTGAGCACCGACAAGATCAACGTGCTGCGGGCGTACGGGGCGGAGGTGGTCGTGTGCCCGACCGCCGTGGACCCGGAGCACCCCGACTCCTACTACAACGTCTCCGACCGGCTGGTCCGGGAGACGCCCGGCGCGTGGAAGCCCGACCAGTACTCCAACCCCCACAACCCGCTCTCCCACTACCACTCGACCGGCCCCGAGCTGTGGGAGCAGACCGAGGGGCGGATCACCCACTTCGTGACCGGCGTGGGCACCGGAGGCACCATCTCCGGGACCGGGCGGTACCTGAAGGAGGCCAGCGACGGCAAGGTGCAGGTCGTCGGCGCGGACCCCGAGGGCTCCGTGTACTCGGGCGGCTCCGGGCGGCCGTACCTCGTCGAGGGCGTCGGTGAGGACTTCTGGCCCACCGCCTACGACCGGACCGTCGCCGACGAGATCGTGGCCGTGTCCGACAAGGACTCCTTCCAGATGACCCGCCGGCTCGCCAAGGAGGAGGGCCTGCTGGTGGGCGGCTCCTGCGGGATGGCCGTCGTGGCCGCGCTCCGGGTCGCCGAACGGCTCGGCGAGGACGATGTCGTGGTCGTCCTGCTCCCCGACAGCGGCCGCGGCTACCTCAGCAAGATCTTCAACGACGAGTGGATGGCCGACTACGGCTTCCTGGAGGGCGAGGGGCCCAGCGCCCGCGTCGGTGACGTGCTGAACGACAAGGAGCACGGGGCCATTCCGTCCCTCGTCCACATGCACCCCGACGAGACCGTCGGCCAGGCCATCGAGGTGCTGCGCGAGTACGGCGTCTCGCAGATGCCGATCGTCAAGCCGGGCGCCGGTCACCCGGACGTCATGGCGGCGGAGGTCGTCGGGTCGGTCGTGGAACGGGAGCTGCTCAACGCGCTGTTCGCCCAGCGGGCCTCGCTGGAGGACCCGCTGGAGAAGCACATGTCGCCGCCGCTGCCGCAGGTCGGCTCCGGCGAGCCGGTCGCGGACCTGATGTCCGTGCTCGGCACGGCGGACGCGGCGATCGTCCTCGTCGAGGGCAAGCCGACCGGTGTGATCAGCCGGCAGGACCTGCTGGCCTTCCTCGCCAAGGGCGCGAAGTAGCGGCAAACATCCGGTGAACGGCGCCTGGACACGGCGAACTTGCGGCCTTCCGCCCGATCGGTGGACTTCGCAGAAGTGGTACGAGCGCGTCACGTCCGCGCAGCACCCGCTTAACACGCGTCCGGCACGTTGGTGGATGTCGGCAGGGCGGGAGCGGCTCCCCGCCCCGGCCGGCGCCCAAACGGCGTCACGGACCTCCGGAGCGGCTCCCGGACCTCCACAGACGCCTGGGACGCGTAAGCCCGGTCCTGACCCGGCCCGCGTCCTTCGCGGGGACCGCCGTCGTCCCGCCCCCCGGTAACGGGGGTGCGGCGGTCCCCGCGCACAGCCCTTTCCGGGGTGGTCGCCGGCCCGCGCGGCCCGTCGCCCCGCTCCCCGGCAGCACCCGGCGTCCGCTGTCCGGGGATTGGGAGGTCAGTCCTCCCAGGTGTCGGCCTGCGAGGACGTGCGGTGGCGCCGGCCGCGGAAGAGTTCCGGGTGGGTGCGGGCGGCCTGGAAGGCGTTGACTCCCACGATGCCGGCCCAGGCGACGAGCAGGCCGGGAAGGTGGGCGACACCGCCGCCGATCGCGGACAGCGGGATCGCCAGGACCAGCGAGACGATTCCGAAGCCGAAGCGCTCACCCCAGGAGTCCGTGGGCTGCGGCGACCGGGAACCCCGGGCCACCACCATCTGCTGCTCGGCCATCTGCCGGCGCACCCGGCGCTCCACGGCGCCGTCGATGCGCTGGTCGACCTTCTCCAGGAACGAGTCGACCAGCGCGGACTCGTACTCGTCGCCCAGTTCCCTGCGGGCCTGCAGGGTGGCGTCGAGTTCCTTCTTGAATTCGGTGTCCCGCGCGTCCATTCCGGTCATGCGGTCCACGGTAGGCAGCGGCCGGTCCGACCGCACTGGGGATATCCCCCCTTCTCCGGCGCCGACGGCCCCCACCCCGCTCACGTCATGAGGCCGTGCTGCTTCACGTCCGCGTCCGCCGCGTCCGCCGCGTCCTGCGGGTCCTTCTCGCTCTTGCCCGGCTGCATAGCGTCATGCAGAGTTCTCGGCAGGTGAATAGGCTGTCCATGCCTCGGCCGAACTCGTGACGGCGGCGGCCGCACTGCTCGGCCGGTGCACGGACATCTGGAGGGGGAGCGAGGCATGAGCGCGGACACAGGGACGGGTGTGGTGGACACGGAGACGGGTGCGGGTGTGGGTGCGGGTGTGCCGGACAGTCCCGCCGCCCGGCTGCAGGCCCTGTTCGAGGGGCACCGGCTGACGCCGACCCAGCGGCGCATCGCGCACAGCATGGTGCGGCGCGCCGCCGACGTGCCGTTCCTGTCCAGCGTGGAACTGGCCGAGCTGGCCGGGGTCAGCCAGCCGTCCGTCACCCGCTTCGCGGTCGCCCTCGGCTTCGACGGCTACCCCGCCCTGCGCAGGCACCTGCGCGAGGTCGCGCCCACCGAACAGACGGCGGCCCCGGCGTCGTTCAACGAGTACCAGCAGGCCGTCGAGGCCGAGATCGAGAACCTGCGGCACCTCGCTCAGGCGCTGGCCGACCCGCGGCCCGTGCGGAAGGCGGGGCGGCTGCTCGCGGCCTCCCGCCCGCTGCCCGTCCTCGGGCTGCGGGCGGCGGCCTCGCAGGCGTACGGCTTCGCCTACTTCGCCGCCAAGGTCCACCCGGACGTACGGCTGCTCGACGAGGGCGGCACGATGATCCACGACCGGATCGACGCCGCCGTACGGGCGGGTGCCACCACCCTGCTGTGCTTCGCGCTGCCCCGGCATCCGCGCGAGGTCGTGGACACGCTCACCTACGCGGGACAGGCGGGGCTGACCGTGGTCACCGTCGCCGACTCCGCCTTCGCGCCGGTCGCCAAGGTGTCCGACCTGCTGCTGCCGGCCGCCGTCGGGACCGGACTCGCCTTCGACACGGCCTGCGCGCCGATGCTGCTCGGCCGGGTCCTGCTGGAGGCCATGTGCGACGACCTGCCGGACGCGCAGGCCCGGCTGGAGGAGTTCGACACGAAGGCGGCGGCGCGGGGGCTGTTCGTGGAGTGACGGCGCCCGCGGCGTCTCTCAGACTCGTCTCACGTTCTGTCGATAATCTTCCCGACAGTCTGTCCGGCGCGGAAAATGACGCGGAAAATGCTGTCGGACAGGAGTGCCGGAGCGACGAGGAGGCGGAACGTGGCACGCGGGGATCGCAGAGCGCAGGGTCTGGCCCGGGTGGCCGTCGTCGTACGGGCCGGAGCCGCGCCGATGGGGTGGCTCGGGGTGTGCGCGGCGGGGATCGGCCTGTCGGTGGAGGGCGTCACCGGACGGCGGATCGGGGTGATGGCCGGGGCCGCGCTGTTCATCGTCGCCGCGGCCGTCGTGGCGTACGCCCGCCGTAAGCGGTACGTCGAACTGGCGCGCCAGGCCGCCCGCGCGAGCAAGCACGACGTGCTCCAGGACCGTGCGGTGAGCGCCCGCGCCTGGCGTCGCGGGCACCGCTGGTGGCTGCTGCTCGCCTTCCTCGCCGCGCTGGGCAGCGCGTTCGCCGTGCCCGCCGCCGGGGGCATGCTGCTCGCCGGGTGCGGCGCCGGACTGCGGTGGAAGGCCGCCTGGCTCGGACGGCGCGAGCAGGCCGGGGACGCGCTGCTGTGGGTGCGGGTGGACTGGCTCTCGCCCAACGGCGGGCGTCCCGCCGGGAAGACGGTCAAGGCCTACCGCAGTACGGGCATCGCGGCCGGCGACGCGGCCCCGGGCGGGGCCCGCCGCCGCACCGCGGCACTCGTCTAGTCAGACCTCCAGATCCTCCTCGATCCTGCGCAGCTGGTGGCGGGCCATCGCCAGGTTGGAACGCTTGGCGTCGAGCACCAGGTAGAGGAAGAGCCCGTTGCCGCCCCGGCCGCTCATCAGGCGGATCAGGTGGTACTGGTCGGACAGGGTGATCAGGATGTCCTCGATCTGGCCCTTGAGCCCGAGGTGCTCCATGGTGCGCAGCTTGGAGCGGACGACGTCGGTGTTGCCGGCGGCGGCGACGTTCAGGTCGAAGGTCTTGCTGCCGCCCAGCGTGCCCAGCGCCATGCCGCTGGTGTAGTCGACGAGCGCGACGCCGGTGGCGCCCTCGATGGAGGCGAGTGCCTCTTTCAGCGCGGTTTCGGTGTTGGCCATGACGGTTCCTCGGTTCCTCTCAACTTTCGGTGGTGCGCGCCGCCGTCGGTGCGGCGGGCGTCTCGGGGGCCGGAGTACGGGGCTCGGCGGCCGGGGCCTGGGCCTGGGCCTCGGCGGGCTTCGCCCGGGAGGCGCGGGCGGCTCTGGCGCGGGGCGCGGCGGGCTTGGCCGGGGTCTTCGCGGGCGGCTCGGCCGGGGGCGTCGCAGCGGTGTCGACCAGCTCCGCGATGCGGGCCCCGGCCCGGCGGCCCTCCAGGTGCAGGCGGCCGACGTGGACGCGGTCCTGGGCGAGCAGGGTCAGCAGCGCGGTACGGCCCGCCGCGTAGGTGGCCACGTAGCCGTACACCCCGCGGACGAGCAGTTCGCGGACCTCGCCCTGGCCGGTCGCGTCGGTCAGCTGCGTGGCGAGGTCGAGGGCGGTGGTGGTGAGCGCGGCCACCGCGCGCGGGTCGACGCCGGGGGTGTCCTGGGCCAGGACGAGACCGTCGGATCCGGCCGCCAGGGCGCCGGTGAGCTGGGGCACGCGGGCTCTGAGCCGGCGCAGTTCCTCCAGGATGTCGGCCTCCGCTGCCATCAGGTCTCTCCTCTCGGCGCGGGTCCGCTGCCGCTCAAAGGGCTTCCAGCGCATCCCTGAGCCTCTTCAGCAACGTGATGTGGGGGTCGGCGAGACGGGGGTCCGAGAAGGAGGAATCGGCGGCACGGGGATCGGAGACACGGGGATCGCCGAGGTGGGGATCGCTGAGGCGGGGGTCGGCGAGATGCGGATCGGTGAGGTGAGGGTCGGTGAGGTGAGGGCCGGCGGGGTGCGGATCGGTGAGCTCAGGCGGGGGTTCCGCGGAGGGCTCCGGCCGGGGGGAGACCGCACCGGCCGCGGCCAGCCGCCGCAGGTCCACCAGCGTGTGGAACCCGGGACGGCCCAGCTCCCGCGCGATGTCCGCCGCCGTACGGACCTCGTCCAGGCGGGCCAGGACCGCGTGCTGGCGGGTGCTGGGGGGCGGGGGAGCGGGGCGCCGCGCGCGGACGAGGGGCGCCTCGTCGGTGGCCGGGTCGGGCCAGATGCGGTGCAGTACGTCGCGGCGGCGCAGTGTCTCGCGCTCCAGGGCGGCCACCGGCACCGGGCACGGGCAGCCCGGCCCGCCACCGGTGGCGTAGCGGAAGTGGCCCGGGGTGCTGCTGGGCGCGAGCGCGAAGTACGCCGCGTCGTACAGCGCCACGATCCGGCACACGTCCAGCGCGCCCCGGGTGAGGTGCCCGCCGTCGACCAGGAGATGGCCGGCGCGGTGCCGGTCGCCGGTCTCGGTCAGCGCCTGCCGCCAGGTGTCGGCGTCGAGAGTGCCGCGGGCGGTGAGCAGGACGCCGAGGCCGGGGGCGGACGGGCTCTCGGCGTGCACCACCCGGCCCTCCGCGAGTTGCAGCGTGCCCCGCTCGCGGACCAGGACGCCGGTGGCCCGCTCGGCGGCGAGCCGGGACAGCATCGGGGAGACGCCGCCCCAGCCCCGGTGCCGGGCCGTCACCTTGTCCCGCACGGGCAGCCGGGGCGGTGGTGTGGTGCGCACGGCGGTCATCCCAGCACCAGCCGTCCGGCCAGCTCGCCCAGCCGGATGCGGGCCAGCGCCAGATTGCCGTCCGCGCGGGCCAGCCACAGGTGCAGGCACACGCTGCTGTCGAACGACGTCGGCACGAACCGCAGCACGTGGTAGCTGTCCCGGTTGCTGATGATGAGGTCCTCGACCGGCGGCCCGTCACCCTCGCCGTCACCCGCGCCGTCTCCGTCGCCGTGTTCGCCGGGGCCTGGTGCGAAGGCGCGCTGCTCGGCGGCCAGCCGGGCCAGTTCGGCGGCCTCCACCGCGGCCGCCTCCTGGTCGCCGCCCGGGGACTCCCCGACGGTGCCCAGGGCCAGTCCGCTCGTCCAGTCGACCAGTGCGGCGCCCCGGGCACCGGGCAGTCGCATGGCTTCCAGCAGGCACTCGTCGATTCCGGGCACCGTGGCTCCCCTCCCGCCTGGGGTTCGGCTGAGTGACGCCGAAACTACGCAACGTGTGGGAGAGGAGTGGAGGTTCTGGCATTTTCCGGTGGAACATGCGGCGACTGACTAAGGTAGGTCAACTGGCCTGGTTGTCAGACCAGTTGATCAGCAGCACCCCCGGCGTGCGTCAATGGCTCCGAGGTGCGCCGAGGGTGGTGAGCGCGTCCGTGTGCGCCCCTCCCGATTCGGCCACGATCTCCTGGACGGTCTGCGCCTCGCGCACGGTCGCGAAGGCGATGCCCCCGGCCCCGTCCCGCACGAAGCCGTAGATCCCGGGCCGGGCCAGGGAGTTGTACGCGTAGTGGTGGGCGAAGTAATACGCGCCCGTGTCCAGCGCCGCCGCGTAGTCGCCCTGCGCCAGCAGCGGCAGCGGGTGTCCCCGGGCGAGCAGGTCTCCCGCGAAGCACGCCGGCCCGGCGATGTCCTGCACCACCTCGGGCCCCTCCTTCGGCCGCCCCTTGCCGTCGTACGCGGCGATCCGCAGCGGCCACGACCCCGGCGCGTACACCGTCCGCGTCGCCACCTGCACCCCCGCGTGCGTCACCGCCACCGGGTGCCCGCCCGCGCTCTTCGCGTACTCGACCCGGGCCACCACCGTCCCGTGCTCGGCCAGCAGCGACCGCCCGAACTCGGTCACCAGCCCGTACCGCCCGTCGAACAGCCCCGGCACCGTCTGCTTCAGCAGTCGCGCGTAGTCCGCGTACGTCGGTGTCGTCCGGTCCGACGTGAAGTTCACCGGCAGCCCGCCGCCGATGTCGATCGTGTCGATCTGCGGCCGCCCGATCCGCCCGTTGATCTCCTCCGCGAGCCGGTACGTCTCCGCCACGCCCTCGGCCATCAGCGTCAGGGGGATGCCCTGCGACCCGGTGTGCGCGTGCAGCCGGGACAGCCAGGGGCGCTCGGCGTACGCCCGCACCAGCCACGCGCGCGCCCCCTCGTCCCGCAGTGCCACCCCGAACTTCGAGGTCGCCGTGGCGGTGGACAGGGCCTCGATGGATCCGCCGCCGACCTGCGGGTTCACCCGGATCCCGAGGGGGGAGCGGCTGGGCGCCGACCGTATCAGGGCGTCGATGCGGTCCAGCTCCTGCCGATTGTCGGCGTTGACCGCGATCCCGAGCGCCAGCGCCTCCCGCAGCTCGGCCGGTGTCTTGGCGGGCGAGTCGAGGACCGTCCGGGCCGGCGGCACTCCCGCCGCCCGCGCCAGCGCCAGCTCGCCCGGGCTCGCCACCTCCGCCCCGAGCCCCTCCTCCCGCAGCAGCCGCAGCACCGGCACCAGCGGGGCCGCCTTCACCGCGAAGGCGTGCAGCACGGGCGTCCCGGGCGCGGTGACCGCGTCGAAGGCCGCCCGCAGCCGTGCCGCCGACCCCCGGATCCCGGTGACGTCGAGCAGGCCGACGAGGGGGGAGCCGGGACCCAGCAGCCCCTGCTCCACGGCCGCGCGGACCGCCTCGTCCCGGCGGGCGGCCCGCTCCCCGGCGCTCTCGCTCGCGTGACGCTCGTCGGCCTCGCTCACCACGTCCCCCGTCATGCCGGTGCCCGCTCTCATGCGTCCAGCCAAACATCCCTCGGGCGGACCTGCCGACGACCCCCGCTATTGACTAGCTCTATTCAGGAAGCAAGGATGTGAATAACGACAGTACTCATCCGCTGGGAGGCAGACCATGTCAGGACCCCGCCCCGTACGAGCGCCGCGCGGTACGGAACTGAGCGCCCTGGGATGGCAGCAGGAAGCCGCCCTGCGGATGCTGCAGAACAACCTCGACCCGGAGGTCGCCGAACACCCCGACAAGCTCGTCGTCTACGGCGGCACCGGCAAGGCCGCCCGGGACTGGCGCTCCTTCGACGCGATGGTCCGCACGCTGCGGACCCTGAAGCAGGACGAGACGATGCTCGTCCAGTCCGGCCGCCCCGTCGGTGTCATGCAGACCCACGAGTGGGCGCCGCGCGTGCTGATCGCCAACTCCAACCTGGTCGGCGACTGGGCGAACTGGGAGGAGTTCCGGCGCCTGGAGCAGCTGGGGCTGACCATGTACGGGCAGATGACCGCCGGCTCCTGGATCTACATCGGCACCCAGGGCATCCTCCAGGGCACCTACGAGACCTTCGCCGCCGTCGCCGCGAAGAAGTTCGGCGGCACCCTCGCCGGGACGATCACCCTGACCGCCGGCCTCGGCGGCATGGGCGGCGCCCAGCCGCTCGCGGTGACCATGAACGACGGCGTCGCGATCTGCGTCGACTGCGACCCGCGTGCCATCGAGCGCCGCATCGAGCACCGCTACCTCGATATGCGGGCCGACTCGTTGGAACACGCCCTCCAGCTCGCGGTGGAGGCCCGCGACGCCCGCCGCCCGCTCTCCATCGGCCTGCTCGGCAACGCCGCCGACCTGCTCCCGCGCATGCTCGCCGAGGGCGCCCCCGTCGACATCGTCACCGACCAGACCTCGGCGCACGACCCGCTGGCCTACCTGCCGGTCGGCGTCGACTTCGACGACATGGTCTCGGCCGCCGCCAAGGATCCGGCGGGCTTCACCACCCGCGCCCGTGAGTCGATGGCCCGGCACGTCGAGGCGATGGTCGGCTTCATGGACGCCGGCGCGGAGGTCTTCGACTACGGCAACTCGATCCGGGGCGAGGCGCGACTCGCCGGGTACGACCGGGCGTTCGCCTTCCCGGGGTTCGTCCCCGCCTACATCCGGCCGCTGTTCTGCGAGGGCAGGGGTCCCTTCCGCTGGGCGGCCCTGTCGGGCGACCCGGCCGACATCGCCAAGACCGACAAGGCGATCCTCGGCCTGTTCCCCGAGAACGAGTCCCTCGCCCGCTGGATCAAGCTGGCCGGCGAGCGGGTCCGCTTCCAGGGTCTGCCCGCCCGGATCTGCTGGCTCGGCTACGGCGAGCGGGACAAGGCCGGCGAGCGGTTCAACGACATGGTCGCGAGCGGTGAGCTGGCGGCGCCGCTGGCGATCGGCCGCGACCACCTCGACTGCGGGTCGGTGGCGTCTCCCTACCGGGAGACCGAGGCCATGCTCGACGGCTCCGACGCGATCGCCGACTGGCCGCTGCTGAACGCCATGGTGAACGTGGCGTCGGGTGCCTCGTGGGTGTCCGTCCACCACGGCGGAGGCGTCGGCATGGGCCGGTCTCTGCACGCGGGGCAGGTGACGGTGGCCGACGGTACGAAGCTGGCCGGCGAGAAGATCCGCCGGGTCCTGACCAACGACCCCGGCATGGGTGTCATCCGGCACGTCGACGCCGGGTACGACATCGCGGAGTCGGTCGCCGACGAGCGGGGTGTGCGGGTCCCGATGCGCGAGGGTGACGGCGCGTGACCTTCCACAGCATGTGGACGGAGCTGCTGCCGATCGGCCGCAGCACCGACTCCGGCGGCTACCGCCGCTTCGCCTGGACCGGTGCCGACGCCGAATGCCGGGCCTGGTTCAGGGCCCAGGCCGAGGCGCGGGGACTGACGTACGAACTCGACCGGAACGGGAACCAGTGGGCCTGGCTGGGTGATCCCGCCGCAGGGGACGCCGTCGTCACCGGGTCGCATCTCGACTCCGTGCCCGAGGGAGGTGCCTTCGACGGACCCCTCGGGGTGGTGTCCTCCTTCGCCGCGCTCGACGAACTGCGCGCGCGGGACGTCACGTTCGCCAAGCCGCTGGCCATCGTCAACTTCGGGGACGAGGAGGGCGCCCGGTTCGGGCTCGCCTGTGTCGGGTCCCGGCTGGCCGCCGGGCAGCTCGGCGTGGAGCAGGCGCACCGGCTGACCGACGGCGACGGGGTCACGCTGCCGCGGGCGATGGAGTCCGCCGGATACGACCCGGACGCCATCGGGCCGGACCCGGAGCGGCTCTCCCGGATCGGTGCCTTCGTGGAGCTGCACGTCGAGCAGGGCCGGGCGCTGGACCTCAGCGGCGACCGGGTCGGCATCGCGAGCGCCATCTGGCCGCACGGGCGGTGGCGGTTCGACTTCCGGGGCGAGGCCAACCACGCCGGCACCACCCGGCTGGTGGACCGGCGCGACCCCATGCTGCCCTACGCCGAGACGGTTCTCGCGGCCCGCAGGCAGGCACGACTCGCCGGTGCCGTCGCCACCTTCGGCAAGATCGCCGTCGAGCCCAACGGCGTCAACGCCGTGCCCTCGCTGGTGCGCGGCTGGCTCGACTCCCGTGCCGCCGACCAGACGAGCCTGGACCTCGTGGTCGACGGGATCGAGAAGGCCGCCCGCGAATACGCCGCCGCACAGGGCGTCGACCTCGACGTGGTCCGCGAGTCCTGCACGCCCGTCGTCGAGTTCGACCACGCCCTGCGCGACGAACTCGCCCGCATCCTCGGCAAGGACACCGGCCTGACGGTCCCGGTCCTCGGCACCGGCGCGGGACACGACGCCGGGATCCTCTCCGCGAGCATCCCGACCGCCATGCTGTTCGTGCGCAACCCCACCGGTGTCTCGCACTCCCCGGCCGAGTCCGCCGCCGAGGACGACTGCGTGGCCGGGGTCCTCGCACTCGCTGACGTACTGGAAGGGCTGGCCTGCAGGTGACCCACCCCCACGCACGGACGTACTGGCTGGAGCACGCCTGGCTCGGCACCCACGTCGAGCCGGGCGTGGCCGTGGACACGGCGGACGGCCGCGTCACCGCCGTCCGCACCGGCACCCCCGCCCCGCCTCCCGGGGCCGAGGTGCTCCGCGGGCTGACGCTGCCGGGCCTCGCGAACGCCCACTCGCACGCCTTCCACCGCGCCTTGCGCGGCACCGTTCAGGTCGGCTCCGGCACGTTCTGGACCTGGCGCGAGGTCATGTACTCCGTCGCCGACCGGCTGACCCCGGACACCTACCGCGTCCTCGCCCGGGCCGTGTACGCCGAGATGGCACTGGCCGGCGTCACCGCCGTCGGGGAGTTCCACTACGTGCACCACGCCCCGGGCGGCACCCCCTACGCCGACCCCAACGCGATGGGCGAGGCGCTCGTCGAGGCCGCCGCCGACGCCGGCATCCGCATCACCCTCCTCGACACCGCCTACCTCTCCTCCGGCTTCGGCCGGCCGCCCGACGCCCACCAGCTCCGCTTCTCCGACGGAAACGCCGAGGCGTGGGCCGAACGCTGTTCAGTTCTCAAGGAACGGGATCACGCGCGGATCGGAGCGGCCATCCACTCCGTACGGGCCGTGCCGGCCGGCCAGTTGGCGACCGTGGCGCGGTGGGCCGAGGAGCGGGGGGCCCCGCTCCATGTCCACCTGTCCGAGCAGACCGCCGAGAACGACGCCTGCCGCGAGGCCCACGGGCGCACGCCCACCCAGCTGCTCGCCGAGCACGGCGTGCTGGGGCGGCGGACCACCGGCGTCCACAACACCCACCTCACCGACCAGGACATCGCCCTGATCGGCGGCACCGGCACCGGCACCTGCATGTGCCCGACGACCGAACGGGACCTGGCCGACGGCATCGGACCCGCCGTCGCCCTGCAGAAGGCAGGCTCCCCGCTCTCCCTCGGCTCCGACAGCCACGCCGTCATCGACCTGCTCGAAGAGGCACGCGCGATGGAGCTGAACGAGCGCCTGCGCAGCCGCACCCGCGGCCACTGGACCGCCGCCGCCCTGCTGCGGGCCGCCTCCGCCGACGGTCACGCGGCCCTCGGCTGGGACGGGGCGGGCACCATCGAGCCCGGCGCGCTCGCCGACCTCACGACGGTCGCGCTCGACTCGGTCAGGACAGCGGGGCCGGTGCCCAGACTCGGCGCCGAGACGGCCGTATTCGCGGCGACGGCAGCGGACGTACGGCACACCGTCGTGGGCGGACGGCACGTCGTACGCGACGGGGCGCACACGCTCGTCCCCGATGTGCCGCAGGCACTGGCCCGGGCCGTCGACGCCCTGCGCGCCTGACACCCACCGACGCTTCCCACGCCCACGAGGACACGATGAGCAGCACCGTCATCACCAACATCGCCACGCTGGTCACCAACGACCCCTCCCTCGGTGACAGTTCTCCCCTCGGTCTGATCCAGGACGCGGCCGTCGTCATCGACGGCGACCGCGTCGCGTGGACCGGTGAATCAAGCAAAGCACCCGCCACTGACAACCGGGTCGACGCCAGCGGCCGGGCGGTCCTGCCCGGCTTCGTCGACTCCCACTCCCACCTGGTCTTCGCGGGCGACCGCACCGAGGAGTTCAACGCCCGGATGTCCGGCCGGGCCTACAGCGCGGGCGGCATCCGCACGACCGTCGCCGCCACCCGCGCCGCGACCGACGCCGAGCTGGAGGCCACCCTCACCCGCTACCTCGCCGAGGCCCTCCGGCAGGGCACCACCACCCTGGAGACCAAGTCCGGCTACGGCCTGACCGTCGAGGACGAGTCCCGCGCCCTGCGCCTGGCCGCCCGCCACACCGACGAGGTCACCTACCTCGGCGCCCACATCGTCTCCCCCGAACACGCCGACGACCCCGCCGCCTACGTCGCCCTCGTCACCAGCGAGATGCTCGACGCCTGCGCCCCGCACGCCCGCTGGATCGACGTCTTCTGCGAGCAGGGCGCCTTCGACGGCGACCAGGCCCGCGCGATCCTCACGGCCGGCAAGGCGAAGGGCCTGCACCCCCGCATCCACGCCAACCAGCTCTCCTACGGCCCCGGCGTGCGGCTGGCGGTCGAACTGGACGCGGCCAGCGCCGACCACTGCACGCACCTGACCGACGCGGACGTCGACGCGCTGGCCGACGGCGACACGGTGGCGACCCTGCTGCCCGGCGCCGAGTTCTCCACCCGCGCCCCGTGGCCGGACGCCCGCCGCCTCCTGGACGCCGGCGTCACCGTCGCGCTGTCCACCGACTGCAACCCGGGCTCGTCCTTCACGTCCTCCGTCCCGTTCTGCGTCGCGCTCGCCGTCCGGGACATGGGGATGACCCCGGACGAGGCGGTGTGGTCGGCCACGGCGGGCGGTGCGGCGGCCCTGCGCCGCACCGACATCGGCCGCCTCACCCCGGGCGCCCGCGCCGACCTGACCCTCCTGGACGCCCCGAGCCACGTCCACCTCGCCTACCGCCCGGGCGTGCCCCTGGTCGCCGGCGTGTGGCGGGCGGGCGTCCGCGAGGTCTGACACCGGGCCCGGGGCCCCGCCGGAACCCGGCAGCAGCGCTTACGTCGGCGCCGCGCGCGGCCGGGGGGTCCCGCGGGCCGGGGCTCTCCCGCGGGCTGTCCGGCCATACGGACTTCTCCTCCTCAATGAGGCGGCGGGTTCTCCCGCGGGCGACGGCGGGCCTTCGGCCGCGACCGCGCGAGCGGCGGCGGCCCGGCCCGGCGCCAGGGCCGGGTCACTCGGCCGCCGCGGGGACGGGCCCCCTCACTCCACGACCGTCAGCGCCTTGCGCAGCTTCACCAGGGTCCGCGACAGCAGCCGGGACACGTGCATCTGCGAGATGCCGAGTTCCTCGCCGATCTCCGACTGGGTCATGCCCGCGACGAAGCGCAGGGAGAGGATCGTCCGGTCCCGGGAGGGGAGGCCGGCGATCAGCGGCTTCAGCGACTCGACGTACTCGATGCCTTCGAGCCCGTGGTCCTCGTAGCCGATGCGGTCCGTGAGGGCACCCTCGGTGTCGTCGTCCTCCGGCTGGGCGTCCAGCGAGGAGGCGGTGTACGCGTTCGACGCGGCCATGCCCTCGACGACCTCGTCGTTGGAGATGCCCAGGCGCTCGGCGAGCTCCGCCACCGTGGGGGAGCGGTCGAGCTTCTGGGCCAGCTCGTCACCGGCCCTGGCCAGGTCGAGCCGGAGTTCCTGGAGCCGCCGCGGAACGCGGACGGACCACGAGGTGTCGCGGAAGAAGCGCTTGATCTCACCGACGATGGTTGGCATCGCGAAGGTGGGGAACTCCACACCCCGGCTGAGTTCGAAGCGGTCGATCGCCTTGATCAGGCCGATCGTGCCGACCTGGATGATGTCCTCCATCGGCTCGCTGCGGGAGCGGAAGCGGGAGGCGGCGAACTTGACCAGGGCGAGGTTGAGTTCGACGAGCGTGTTACGGACGTACGCGTACTGGTGGGTGCCCTCTTCCAGCGATTCGAGGCGCGCGAAGAGGGTCTTGGACAGGGCCCGTGCGTCCACCGCCCCCACCTGGTCGTACGGGGGGATGTCGGGGAGCGAGGCGAGTACGTCGTCCTGCTCGATGGGATCCAGATGTTCCGGGGGGGATGTCGACGTCGCCTGATGGGTATGCGATGCGTCGAGCCGGGGTGACATGATGTCCTCCATCGTTCTCGGCATATGGCTGCCGAAGCCAGTTCCGTGCACTGCGGTGTGCGGCGCCTCCAAAGCCGGCCGTGTCGGGTGCGTGTACCTACTAGCCCTACCCGCTTTCCCGAGCTCACCGCAAGTGTGTTCTGTTTGCATATGTCCGTTTGCGTGCGATTGTTCGGGTGTCGGAGGCTGTGGAGAAGGCGTAGTGTTCGAGGGCGTCAGTCAGCAGCCACGACGTCGGGAGAGAGAGACGGCATGGACCGCGGGACAGTCGGCAGCGCACAGTCGGGCCGGCTTCTGGTGGAGGTGCGAGAAGAGGGTTCTAGTGCCGTCGTGACTCCGGCGGGTGAGTTGGATCACCACACCGCCGATTTGTTGCGCGAGCCCCTCGACGAGTGCCTTGCCAAAGGATTCAGTCGACTGGTGGTCGACTGCTCACGCCTGGAGTTCTGCGACTCCACCGGGCTCAATGTGCTGTTGGGCGCGCGACTGAAGGCGGAGGCGGCCGGGGGTGGGGTGCATCTGGCAGGGATGCTGCCCGTGGTCGCGCGTGTCTTCGAGATCACGGGGGCGGATGCGGTCTTCACTGTCCATGACACCCTGCAAGCGGCATTGGCCGGCGAACCGGGCGAGTCCGGCTGAGGCCACGGGCGGGCCGGGGCGTCGCCCCGCTCGCCCCCTGGGATCGGCGCTTTCCGGGCGTCACGCCTTTCGTGTCGAAATACGGGGGTGTTCGCCCGGCCCGGTAGGGCAGGAGACACCCGTACCGACTGTGCGGGACCGACCGGTCGTACTGACTGAGTAGTGAGCTTGTGAATCGTGACTGGTGAATCGGTGAGGTGAAGCGCTGATGAGCACCACCCGGCCTTACCCGCCGGGCGACCGCGGCCCGGAGCCCAGCGGCGCTTCCGGGGTGTCCGAGGAGGGCGTGCCGACGACCGGGGCGTCCGAGGGGGGCGCGGCCGGGTCGTCGGGGGGGCGTCAGGTCCGCAGACTGAGCTTCGAGGGCCAGAGCGGTGTCGTGCCGCTCGCCCGCGACTTCGCCCGCCAGGCGCTGTACGCGTGGGACTGGCTGCCCGCCGCCACCGCCGACCAGCGGGCCGCGGCCGAGGACGTGCTGCTGGTCGTCTCCGAGCTGGTCACCAACGCCTGCCTGCACGCCGAGGGGCCGGACGAGCTGTGGATCGCCTGCGACAACAAGGTGATCCGCGTCGAGGTCTCCGACAAGGGCACCGGCCAGCCGGCCCCGCGCACCCCGCACCGCGCCGGCCGCCCCGGCGGCCACGGCATGTTCATCGTGCAGCGGCTGTGTCTGGACTGGGGTGTCGTGCGCGCCCCGGGAGCCGCGGGCAAGACCGTCTGGGCCGAACTGGGAGCACCGGCCTAGTCCAGGGACCACCCACGGTGCGGACCTTTCTCCGTACGTCACTCCGCGTGTGCCGGGTCATGACGGATCCGGCGCTCCCTGTGTCTTCCTTCCTCTGCACCCCGGGCGTACCTTGACGGCCGATCTGATGTGCCGTCAGGAACGCGTCCGGCAACGCGCTCACGAACGCGTGCGGGAACGCCTTCGGGAATGAGGGGACCGTGTCGAACCGGACGTACCAGAAACGGACCGCCGTGCTCGCGTCCGCCGCGGCCCTGGCCGGCTCGGCGGTGCTGCTGGCCGCCCCCGCGGCCCACGCCGAGGTCGTCGACGTCAACTACCAGTGCAAGACGCCGATCGGCGACAAGAGCGCCGTCTCGCCCATCGACATCAAGGGCGTCAGGAGCGGCGACGGCTACAGGCTCAGCATGTCGTGGCAGAAGGGCGTCTCCTCCAGCCCCGTCGAACTGGGCAGGGGCGCGATGAACCCGAGCGCCACCGTCAGACTCGGCGGCGCCGACAGCGGGACCATGACCGTCACCGGCCCCGCCAACCAGCAGGCGCTCCCCGCCAACACCCCCATCAAGATCAACGACCTGTCGGGCACCTACACGCCGAAGAGGACCGGCAAGGTCACCTTCACGGCGGGCGTGCTCACCATCAAGGCGCTCGGTACCACCACCACGTGCACGCCGACCAACAGTCCGGGCCCGTCGCTGACCCTGGACGTGACGGCGGCGGGCGGGGGCAGCTCCTCGGGCGGGGGCAGCGCCTCGGGCGGCACGCAGAACGGCGACGGCGACGGCGACTTCGGCGCCGGACTCCCGCAGACCGGCCCCGAGGGCTCCGCGCTCGCCCTCGGCACGCTCGGCGGCACGGTGCTGCTCGCGGGGGCGGCGGGCACGCTGTGGCTGACCCGCAGGAACCAGGCGGCCCGCGGACCCCGCTGAGCCGTGCGGACGACGGCGGCGGGTGGCCGAAACCGCCGTGTGCGCAAGCCGAGCCGACGGGAGCGACGACGTGAGCGGGAACGTGCGGATTGCGGCGCTGGCGACGGTGCTCGCGCTGCTGCTGCCCCTGGCGGGGAGCGCGACGGCGGCCGACGAGCCGCGCGTGCGGCTGTCCGCGTCGCAGGCGGGGACCGGGGGTTCGGTCACCGTCACCGGGGACGGCTGGCGGGCCCGCGCCCTGCTGACGATCCTGATCTGCGGCCAGGCCGTGCCGTCGCGGGGGGTGTCCGGCGGCACCGATTCCTGCGCCAACGCGGACGGCCGGGCCGTGACGACCGACACCGGAGGGCGGTTCCGCCGCGAGCTGCCGGTGACCGAGCCGCCGGTGCCGTGCCCGTGCGTGGTGCACGTGGCGACGGCGACCGGGGCGAGGGCCGAGGCCGACGCGGTCTTCCGGGTCGCCGGGCACGCCGTCGAGCCGCTGCCCGCCGAACCGGCCGGCGGCCGGCTGTCGGTCCTCACGGACACCCGGCTCGACGGCTCCAGCGGGCTGCTGACCTGGTTCGGCGCACCGCCCGTCCGCACCCTCGTCCTCACCGTCGGCAACGCCGGCACGTCCGCCGTCGAGAACCCCGTCTTCCACGTCGGCACCTCCCACGGCGTGTACGCGCCCCAGTGGCAGGAGCAGCCGTGGCGCGGCACGGTCCAGCCCGGCGGGACGGCGCGCGTCGAGCTGCCCGTCGAGCTGGCGGGCGGAGCGCACGGCGACTACACGGTCTCGCTGAAGTACGCCGGGAAGGTGCTCGCCGAGCAGCCCTGGGACGTGGGCCGGCCCTGGGGCGTGACCCTGTTCTGGGTCCTGGTCCTCCTGGTCGTGCCGGCGGCGGTGTTCCGCACCGGGATGGCGGTGGTGGACCGGGTCCGGCCGCGCCGCGCGGGAGGCGGGATCCGGCACCGGGGCCTGCGGCTGCCCGAACGCGCCCCGCGCCCGCGGGGCGGGCGGGCCTCCGGTGCTCCCGCACCGCAGGGGTCCGGCAGGGCGCCCGCCTCCGCCCCCGCCCTGCCGTGGTTCACCCCGGACGCCGACCCGGGCACGGCCGGTCGGCCCCCCGCACCGCACGACGACAGCCCGACGAGCCCGACGAGCCCGACGACTCCCCCCAGGAAGGGACTCACGTGAACGACCGGGGGCGAGGCACACCGGCCGGCGGCCGGGGGAGAACGGGCGCGGCGGCCCTCGCGCTGGTGCTCGGCGGGGTCGGCGCGGGCACGGTGCGGGTGGAGGGCCCGGTGAACGCGGCGGACATCGCGGCCGGCGACCCGATCGGGATCCCGGACCT
Source organism: Streptomyces sp. NPDC003011 (assembly GCF_053591515.1). Classification (NCBI taxonomy): domain Bacteria; kingdom Bacillati; phylum Actinomycetota; class Actinomycetes; order Kitasatosporales; family Streptomycetaceae; genus Streptomyces; species Streptomyces sp. NPDC003011. The sequence goes on along the minus strand of NZ_JBSFTY010000006.1, from coordinate 4,630 downwards.
GACCGGCACCTGCAAGCCGGGCGCGAGCGCGCGTCGGCCCTCTCCCCGGGCGCGCTGACGGTCGAGGCCCTCGGCCCGACCACGACGTGCACACCGACGAGGACGGCAGTCTCCCTCACCCTGGACACCGGGGAACACGCGAGCGGCGCGTCGGAAGGCTCCGCCACGCCGGGCACGTCCGACTCCGCGGAGGGCTCCCGGCCACCGGTGGTCTGGTTGAGGCCGGGGCGGCGGACGGCGGGGCGCTGAAGGCTCTGGGTCTGACCGCGGAGGGTGGCTTCCCGGCCACCGGTGGTCTGGTTGAGGCCGGGGCGGCGGACGGCGGGGCGCTGAAGGCTCTGGGTCTGACCGCGGAGGGGGGCTCCCTGGCCACCGCGGTCCGAGGCCGGCGCGGCGGACGACGGCGCGCGAAGGCTCTGGGCCTGACCGAGCGGGGGCTCCCTGGCCACCGGCGGTCTGGCTGAGGCCGGCGCGGCGGACGACGGCGCGCGAAGGCTCTGGGTCTGACCGAGGAGGGCTTCCCGGCCACCGGTGGTCTGGCCGGAGACCGGCGTGGCGGACGACGGGGCGCTGAAGGGTCTGGGCCTGGTGGCCGGGGCGGCGGTCCTGCTGGGCGGCGCGGTTGTTCACGTTCCTGCTGGGACGCGGGGCGGGCTGGCCGGCCCTCGGGCCTGTCCCACCGTTCCCGGCTGCCTGGCGACGCCCTGCGCGCACGCACTCTCGCCGCACCGGGCGCAGAGCATCGGCTCCGGTCCGCTCGCCGGTACGGCGCCAGGGCCCGCGCATCCGTACGGCGCCGACGCGCCCCGCCCCCGAACGCGCCAAAGGCCGCCGCACCACGTGGATGCGGCGGCCCTTGGCGAGCCAGGCCGGCAGGCTAGCGGACGCCGCCCATCAGGGACTTCACCTTGCGCCGGTACATCCACACCGCGAAGCCGGCCAGCGCGGCCAGCGCGGCCTCGACGCACACCGCGGGGGTGCCGCCGAGGTCGACGCCGGCTATGGCCGGGTTGGACAGGAGGCTGGTGACCGAGTCGCCCGCGGTGACCGCGAGGAACCACACGCCCATCATCTGGCTGGCGTACTTGGCCGGGGCCATCTTCGTGGTCACCGACAGGCCGACCGGGGAGAGGCACAGCTCACCGACCGTCTGGATGAAGTAGATGCCCACCAGCCACATCGGGCTGACCGCGGTCCCGCCGGCCGCCATGCCCAGCGGGATCAGGAAGAAGAAGAACGACACACCGATCAGGACCAGCGCCATCGCGAACTTCACGATGGTGCTCGGCTCCCGGCCGCTCCGGTTCAGCCACAGCCACACCCAGGCGAAGACCGGGGCCAGCGCCATGATGAACAGCGGGTTCAGCGACTGGTACCAGGAGGACGGGAAGTCGAAGCCGAGCAGCGAGCCCGCCGCCTTGCCCTCGCCGAACGCCTGGACGGTGGACGCGCCCTGGTCGTAGATCATCCAGAACACGGCGGCCGCGACGAAGAACCAGATGTAGCCGGTCATCTTCGACTGCTCGGCGGCCGAGAGGTCCTTGTCCCGCTTGATGCGCACCAGCACACCCGCCGGGACGAGCAGACCGATGACGGTGAGCGGGATCATCGCCCAGTTGATCGTGAAGTGGCCGGTGAGGCCGACGACGCCGTAGAAGACGGTCGCGGCGATCACCCAGAGCAGGCCCTTGCGCAGCCAGGACGCGCGCTCCTCGGCCGCCAGCGGCTTGGGGACGACGCTGCTGAGCGGGCTCAGGTCGCGGGTGCCGAGCAGGAACGCGGCGAGACCGATCGCCATGCCGACCGCGGCCATGCCGAAGCCGAGGTGCCAGCTGACCTCCTGGCCGACGGTCCCGATGGCCAGCGGGGCGAAGAAGGCGCCCGCGTTGATGCCCATGTAGAAGATCGTGAAGCCGCCGTCGCGGCGCGGGTCCTCCGGGCCGTCGTACAGGTGGCCCACCATCGTGGAGATGTTGGCCTTGAGCAGACCGGAACCGGCCGCCACCAGCGCCAGACCCGCGAAGAACGGGGCCTGGCCGCCGGGCAGCGCCAGCACGAGGTGGCCGCACATGATCGTGACCGCCGCGATGGCCACCGTCCTGCGCGGGCCCCAGACGCGGTCACCGAGCCAGCCGCCCGGCATGGCGAGCAGGTACACCATCGCCGAGTAGACGGCGACGATCACCGTGGTGGTGGCCACGTCCATGGCCAGGCCGCCGCCCATGCTGCCCTTGCCGGCATCGGGTCCGCCGGAGAGCAGGTAGACGGTGAGGAGCGCTTTCATGCCGTAGTAGGAGAATCGCTCCCACATCTCGGTCATGAAGAGAGTGGCCAGTCCGCGGGGGTGGCCGAAGAAGGTCCTCTCGGAGCCGGGGGTGCCCGGGGTGACCGAGTCCTTCGTCAGGCTGGACGCCATGGTCGATCCTTGCTGGGGTGCTTTCCTTTCGAGGCCGGTGGGTGACCGGCCCGCACACAAAAAAGACCTTCAGCGGCACATCCTCGCCAAAGGTCCCCGTCGGTGCTACAGGCGTTCATTCACCATACGGCAGGACAATGCGGGAAATGGAAGGACTTGAGACGCGAATCACAGGTGCAGAGGGAACCATACGCACCCAATCCAAGGTCTCTGCCAGGTTCACACCTCGCAGACGCAGGTTCGTACCCATACACCCCAAGGTAAGAACAGCCGACTGCCGATCACACCCCGGCGCCTGGCCTGCGCGGACTACCATCACCTCATGACCCGTGTACTGCTCGCCGAGGACGATGCGTCCATCTCGGAGCCGCTGGCCCGCGCACTGCGACGGGAAGGGTACGAGGTCGAGGTGCGTGAGGACGGCCCCACCGCGCTCGACGCCGGAACGCAGGGCGGCATCGACCTGGTCGTGCTCGACCTGGGGCTGCCCGGTATGGACGGCCTGGAGGTGGCCCGCCGGCTGCGGGCCGAGGGCCTCACCGTCCCGATCCTCATCCTGACCGCGCGCGCCGACGAGGTGGACACCGTCGTCGGTCTCGACGCGGGCGCCGACGACTACGTCACCAAGCCCTTCCGGCTCGCCGAACTGCTCGCCCGGGTCCGCGCCCTGCTGCGGCGCGGCGCCGCCGAGCCGCAGCAGCCGCCGGCGACGCACGGGGTGCGGATCGACGTCGAGTCGCACCGGGCGTGGATGGGCGAGGAGGAGCTCCAGCTCACCGCCAAGGAGTTCGACCTGCTGCGGGTGCTGGTGCGCGACGCGGGCCGGGTCGTCACCCGCGACCAGCTGATGCGCGAGGTGTGGGACACCACGTGGTGGTCCTCGACCAAGACGCTCGACATGCACATCTCATGGCTGCGGAAGAAGCTCGGTGACGACGCGGCCAATCCCCGGTACATCGCCACGGTGCGGGGCGTCGGGTTCCGCTTCGAGAAGAGTTAGCCGACTTCGAAGGGAGCGGGCCGGCCGCGCGCGGCGCGCCGTCCCGGCGTGGGCGGTCCCGCGGCCGCCGGGCCGTGTGCGGGGCCGGTCGCGCGGTTCCCGCGCGCCCCGTGCGGGGTGGCCCGCGCCGTTCTCGTGAAGTCACCGCCCGGAGGGCCCTGTGCGTCGCCGTCTCATCCAGTCCACGCTCGCCGTGGTGCTCGTCGTCATCGCCGTCTTCGGTGTCTCCCTCGTCATCGTCGAGACCCGGACCATCAGCACCAGCGCCCAGGAGCGGGTGAACTCCGAGGCGCAGCGGCTGGCCAGCATCGTGGACAGCCGGCTGCTCATCTCGCACACCGTCGACGCGAAGGTGCTGCGCGACCAGGTGGCGCCGGAACGGTACGCCGTGATCCAGATCCCGGGGGACCGCGACATCGAGGTCGGCACCCGGCCGACCGGTGACGTGATCCAGGGCAGGGCCCAGGGCGAGGAGGGCGAGACCGTCGTCGTCGAGGAGCCGCGTTCCTCGGTGACCCGGGAGGTCGGCCGCACCCTGCTGATCATCGGGCTGGTGGCGCTGCTCGCGGTGATCGCCGCGGTGGTCCTCGCGATCCGTCAGGCCAACCGGCTGGCCTCCCCGCTCACCGACCTCGCGGAGACCGCCGAACGCCTCGGCTCGGGCGACCCCCGCCCCCGGCACAAGCGGTACGGCGTCCCCGAGCTGGACCGGGTCGCCGACGTCCTCGACGCCTCCGCCGAGCGCATCGCCCGCATGCTCACCGCGGAACGCCGGCTCGCCGCCGACGCCTCCCACCAGCTCCGTACGCCGCTGACCGCGCTGTCGATGCGGCTGGAGGAGATCACCCTGACCGACGACCCGGACACGGTGAAGGAGGAGGCGAACGTCGCCCTCACCCAGGTGGAGCGCCTCACGGACGTGGTGGAGCGGCTGCTCACCAACTCCCGCGATCCGCGCACCGGCTCCGCCGTCACCTTCGACCTCGACGAGGTCATCCAGCAGCAGCTCGCCGAGTGGCGGCCCGCCTACCGCAGCGCGGGCCGGGCGATCGTCAGCTCCGGCAAGCGGCACCTGACGGCGGTGGGCACGCCGGGGGCGGTCGCGCAGGTGCTGGCCGCGCTGATCGAGAACTCCCTCATGCACGGCGGCGGCACCGTCGCGCTGCGCACCCGGGTCACCGGGAACCAGGCGGTCATCGAGGTCACGGACGAGG